>JAFGTJ010000325.1 GCA_016934195.1 Anaerolineae bacterium
CCCGCATTAGAATGAGACGCATGATCGCCTTATATCTACACTCCCTCTTGAATCAAATTCTCGCGCAGGTTTCGGGCAAGCTATATACCCGCGTGCCCATCTTGAGTAATACATAGACTATCATAAGTACAAATCAAGAACAGCCAAAGCTGCGGGCACTCCCCGCAGCTTTTTTGTTTTCGCGGGCGGTCTGGATCGGATCAGCCCTGAGAGGAAATATCATGAACAACCATGAACGACTCCGCACGTTTTTGATTATCTGGTTCGGCCAGGTGATCTCGATGCTTGGCACCGCCATGACGGGATTCGCGCTGACGATCTGGGCGTATGAGCAAACCGGCAGGGCGACCACGCTGGCGCTGCAAGGCTTTTTCATGTACTTCAGCTATGCGCTGGTGGGTCTGGTGGCGGGTATCTGGGTAGATCGTTGGGATCGCCGCCGGGTGATGATCGTGGCCGACCTGGGAGCCGCTCTGGTGACGCTGGTCCTGCTGGGACTGTACAGCCGGGGCGCGATGCGCGTCGGGCATCTGTACGCGGCGCAGACCTTATCCGGCGTGTTTTCCGCGTTTCAAAGTCCGGCCAACAACGCCGCGATGACCCTGCTGATTCCCCGTAAGCACCTGACGCGCGCGAACGGGTTGCGCACGTTGGGGCAGGATATGACCCAAATCCTGGCCCCGGCGTTGGCCGGGCTGCTGCTGGTCACGGTTGGACTGCGCGGCGTGATGTGGATCGACTTATCGAGCGCGCTGTTTGCGACCAGCACGCTGCTGATTGTGCGCATCCCGCGTCCGCCCGTCTCCACCGAGGGGCAGCAGGCACGCGGCGCGACCCGCTGGCAGACGTTCACGTTTGGCCTGCGCTACATTGTCCGGCGGCGCGGCTTGTTTTGGATGATGGTGATCTACATGCTGATTAACCTGTACGCGGGCTTGACGTGGTTTGGCGTGCTGACCGCGATGGTGCTATCTCGCAGCGGCGGCAGTGAAAGTGTGCTGTCGGTCGTGCGATCCGCGATGGGGATCGGCGGGGTGTTGGGCGGGCTTGTGCTGACGATCTGGGGCGGACCCAAACGGCAGGTACATGGCATGTTAGGGATCGCGGGCGTCTCGTTCCTGTTGGGTGATGGTGTTCTGGCGCTGGGCCGGACTCCTGCCGTCTGGATCGCGGGCGGGCTGATGGGATCCCTGGCCGTGCCCAGTATCATCAGCTCGAACCGTTCGATCTGGCAGTCGAAAGTCCCGCCGGATGTGCAGGGGCGCGTGTTGGGTGCGGCAATGGCGCTGCAAAGCGCAACAACACCCATCGGCTTTTTGCTGGCGGGACCGCTGGCGGATCGTTTGCTCGAACCGGCCATGCAGCCAGGGGGCGCGCTCGTCAACGTTTTTGGGTCGCTGACGGGAACCGGGCCGGGGGCGGGAATGGGCGTGATGTTCCTGCTCACGGGGCTGGCCGGATGCCTGACATGTTTTGGCGGCTACCTGATCGCCGATCTGCGCAACGTCGAGCGCCTGCTGCCGGATGCGGACCTGGAGCCGGTATCCCTCTCGCAGACCGGGGCGGCGCTGGCCGGGGATTGAGTGTGGGTTGGTGGGCAGTGGAGTCGTATCACCTACGGCTCCACGATCACGGGTGTACCGACGTCGGCCCAGGCGTACAGCCACGCCGCTTCCTCGGTCGGCAGGTTCACGCAGCCGTGACTGACCGGCGAGCCAAAATCGTCATGCCAGTAGACCCCGTGCAGGCCGTAATCCCGGTAAAAGTACATTACCCAGGGCACGCCGGGGATATCGTAGCCCGGCCCGATCATGCGCTGCGAGGTGAGTTTCCAGTAAATCTCGAATTCGCCCTGCACGGTGGGGAAGCGTTCCTGCCCGGTCGATACCAGGATGGTCCGCACCACGCGCCCGTTTTCGTAGGCGAACAACTGTTGCGTGTCGAGCTTGACCCGAATCTCCTTGCGCGGGACCAGCGGCAGCGGCTCCGCGATATCGGGGTGCTGGTGGCCGCCGTGTACCAGCGGCGCGGGCCGGATGATGGGAATGGTCAGGTGTTGGCCGATCTTCAGGTTGTTGGGATCGGTCAGATCGTTGAGGATCGCCAGCGTCCGCCAGGGAACGCCGAAGGTGATCCCGATGGTCATCAGGGTTTCGCCGTCCTGGACCACATGCTGGTAGCCCTGCGCGGCGGCCAGCGCGGGCGAGAGTAACTGCGGCTCCGGCGTGGGACTGGGCGTAACCGTCAGGGTGGCGGTTGGGACCGGCGTAACGGTGTTTGTGGGAGCCGGAGTCCGGGTCAGGGTGGCGGTCGGCGGGATCGTCGCGGTGGGCGGCGGCGTTTCGCTCGGCGTCCGCGTGATGGTTGGTGTTTGGGTATACGTTGCGGTCGGCGGTTGGGTTGGCGTGGGCGTTGGCGTAACGGTCGGCGGCGGAGTCGGTTCCGGCGGCAGGACCGATCCCTGGACCGTACACAGCCGCGCCCCGCCGCTGAACGTGCCGTCCCAGGTCAGTTGGGTGATGCCGCCGTTGGTAATATCCACCAGCGCGATCTGCACGTCGTTCACTTCCCCGACCGAGGCCAGCAGGCGCGTATCGTCGGCCCAACTCCACGCAATGGCCGCGCCCGGCCCGCTCAGGATGGCCTGCGGTTCCGGCTGCTCGAAATCCAGCACGTAAATGTCGGTGGTTTGTGGATCGTCCAGGTCGGACCACAGCGTATAGGCCACGCGCTCGCCCAGCGCATCGAACGAGGGCCACAACTGGTTGCCGGTGCTGAAATCGGGTGGCAGCACCGGGAATTCGCCCTCGACTTCGCCGCTGGTCACGGTCAGGAACAGGTCCCAGGGGCCAAACTGTTCGCTGGAAAAAATGATCTGCCGCCCATCGGGACTCCAGGCGGGCGAGGTATCGCGGCCCAGGTCGGTCGTGAGCTGGCGCGGGCTGCCGCCGTCGAGATCGATCAGCCACAGCGTTGGGATGCCCTGGTTCCGCGTGGAGACGAACACCACCGCCTGCCCATCCGGGCGGACGGCGGGCGCGAAATTCATCCCCGCCGAGTCGGTGAGCTGGACCGGCGCGGAGCCGTCGAAGCGCAGCAGGTACAACTGGTAGCTGCCGCCCGCATCCGAGGTATAAACCACGCCCGATCCATCCGGCAGGCAGACCGGCTCGCGCTCGTTGGCGGCGCTGGCGATCAGGGCACGTTCGCCGCTCTCGAATGACAGCACGTAAATGTCATCCGTGCCGCTGCGGTTGGTGTAGTACACGATGTTATAGGTATCCGCCCCCGGCGCTTCCGGTGTGGCATCCGGCGTTTCCGGCGTAAAATCTGGCGCTTCGGGCGTCGGCGTGAGCGTCACCACCGCATTCTGGACGGTCGCCGCGATATCGGTCGCCATCTGTGCGACGGTCAGCGTGATCGGCAGTCCCCCGGCAATGGCGGTATTGGTCAGCGCGATTCCGGTGGCCGCTTGTTGTGCCGGTGATATCTCGGTCGGTGTATCCGTGCTGGCGGGCGTATCGCTGGGCGCGGTGGTGGCGGTCCCCGGCGGCGGAGCGGGCGTGGCGCTGGATACCGGCGTCGGCGTGTAGGTCTCGGTGGAGCCGGGCATTGGCGTCAGAGTCGGCAGCGCGGCGGCGACCGCTTCCGCCGTTTTACTCGCGTCGGCAGTGGCGCGGGATTCCAGGCTGTCCAGCGTGGGCAGCGGCGTGTCGTCGTCGCCATTGGAGCCGCACGCCGCCAGCAGAACTGCCGCCAGTATGATTACCACCAACAGCAGCAGCGGGGTAGGCGGTTTCAGTCGGGGAGAATGATTGTTCGCGTTGGGAAACACGCCGCGCCTCCTGTACAAAATTTGTACGGATCAGGACCAGGTATTGTTCGACTACGTGGTGTTCATTGTAGAACGGTGCGGGCCGTTTGCCAATTGGCGAGCCGCCGGGTCCACGAACAACCCGGCACTGACTTGTAGATATGCGTGCAACTGGCCTCACCCCCCGGCCCCCTCTCCATAGTTTACCCTCGCTGGCGCTCGGCTAAACTATGGAGAGGGGGGGAACTGGCAGCGATAGGTGTACAAGTCCCCCTCTCCATTCAAAATGGAGAGGGGGATTTAGGGAGTGAGGCCGTTTCGCCTGATAACTCGTTGCTGTTGGCGAATTCAATAGAGTCACATTTCGTAGGGGCGCTGCTTGCTGCGCCCTGTTTTTTTGACCGGGGCGCGGCAAGCAGCGCCCCTACGCGCCCAATTCGC
>JAFGTJ010000326.1 GCA_016934195.1 Anaerolineae bacterium
CCTACAACGAACGCGCCGACCAGCTCGCCACCGCTGCCCGCGATACGCTGACCGGCTCAATGGAAGCCAATCTCGCGGTGGATTACGAGATCGCGCTGCGTGTATCGGCCAAAGGGCAGGACAAACCGGGCGGGTGGGCGCTCCGGCTGTGGGACGCGGCGGCGGATTCGGCCACCGTCCACACCGGGCGCGAGAAATCCACCACCAGCAACCGCTTATCCCTGGTCGCAGCGCTGGAGGGGCTGCGCCTCGTGCCGGAGGGTGCGGCAGTGCGCGTTTACACGTCCAACAGCTACCTGCACGACGGGATCACCACCTGGGTCCAGGGCTGGATCAGGCAGCACTGGACCAAAAAAGACGGCGAGCCGGTGAAATACAGCGATTTGTGGCAGGCGCTCGTGCAGGAATCCGGCGCGCGCGGGGTCCATTGGGTTATGGAACGCGGCGATCCCCCTGCTCTGGCCGAAGGACTGGATAAGCTGGCGTCCGAGTCGTATGCTGATTAGCCTTCGATAATGACTATACGAAAATCAACAAAAAGGCACGTATTCGTAATCAAGACTCCCCCTCTCCATTTTGAATGGCGAGGGGGCCGGGGGGTGAGGCCGGTTTCCTTACCGCCCCCGTACTACTTCCACTTCACACTGCAACGTCACCACGTCTCCGGCATTGCGCCCGCGATTTCCCGCGCCGAGGGTGGTCCACGTATCGGTGATCGTTTCGGTCAGCGTGAGCGTATGCTGACCCGGCGGCAGCAGCAGCGGCCCCAACTCGAATCCCCATGACCAGGGGCAGTACGGATCGGAGGTATAAACCCCCGTTTGCCGCAAACCGCCCATATCCCATGCCTGCCCATCGACCGTTAGCTGGTAATCAGCGGGATGCGGGTGAGCGTTGGCGTGTGCCGCCGAATCGAAACAGCCCACGCCCCACTGCATCAGCACCGCGCCCCGAACCGGCGGCAGCGGATCGATATCACAGCGCCTTTCGGCCCAGAACCAGTGAAAATTGACCGGCTCGCCGCTGACATCCGGCGGTAAACAGTCCGCCGGGCACGTCACCGGGTCTTCGTCTTCCTGGGGATTGCACTCGCCATCGCCACAGTTGGGCAGTTCGGCACAATCCGCGATGCAGCGCTCCTCTTCCTCCGGCTGGCAGATGCCGTCACCACAGGACCGCAGCGCCAACTCTGCCTCATCGGGTCTATCCGGCAGGGTCATCGACGTTTTACCCGGCTCGACCACGTCGCCCACTGCCGATATCGTCACGGTCTGCCCGGCTTCCGCCACGAATTCACCCGTCACCACGCGCGCCGGGTTCAGACCGATAACCGCGACCGCCCCCTCGATCACGCTCACGTCCGTCACGCCGACCGTTGACACACGGGTGAAAAACTCGGTGCCGCGTACCACGAGACTGGCGCCCGGTGTCGTCACCTCGTAGCTCGATTCAGGCCCTACTATCCGCTCGACGTGGTGAATCGCTTCCCCGACCAGCATGGTCAGCCCGATCTGAAACGTGACCGTGTCGTCCGTGACGCTCAACCGGTTCACCACGATCTGGCTGCCGGGCCGGATTTCGACCTGCACGCCCTCAAAAAATGTCAGGGTAGCGAGACCGCGCGCATCGGTGCGGACCGCATCGCCCTCGCTGACCTGCTGCCGCGTCGTGACCGTCTGCCAGTCATCCGGCCCGGCATTCGCAGCGTGATGCTGGATCAGGCCCTGCACCGGGTCCAGCGAGGCGACAAAATCCCCCTGCCCTATCGCGATCTGCGATCCACCCGCGCTGACCGTCACGGCCAGCAGCAGCACGATCCCGATCACCCTCACGATTCCATTACTCCATTGCCCGTTCATAGTGATTGCATTCCTTCCCACTCGTATTGTTTTCAGTCTACGATGAGATAGGACACGAGACAATAGGCACACGGGCCCCCCCTAAAAACTGGCGCGTACCTGCTACCGGGCCGATAATTGACTCCAGCACCGCGCGCCGATCCGATCAGTCAAAACAGGGGGTTGGAAACCGTTGGCAGGCAAAAGGCACCTTGACCAATTCTTACGGTGGGCCTTCGGGATAAGCTGGGGGCTGTGGCTGCCCGCCATTGTCCTGAGCCATACCGTCTCGATGGGGCTGGCCGTTGTGCTGTATTTCATCGGCGGGTTTGGCCCGTCCGCTGCCGGGATGATCATGGTTTACCGGACCCAGGACGAGGCGGGCCAGCGCGATTTTATCCGGCGCGCGTTTGGCTTTCGCCGCATCGGGGCCAGATGGTACGGATTCATCCTGGTAATTTTTCCGCTGCTGCTGCTGGCAGTGGTCGAACTGGGCTACCTGGTGGACGATGGCGCGCTGCGGCTGTCGCTGCTGGAAGACGCAGCCCACAACCCGCTGGTCCTGGTGGTGATGGCCGGATTGGTCCTCGCCATATCGCCGCTGATGCTGTTTCCGGGACCGCTGTCGGAAGAACTCGGCTGGCGCGGCTTCGCGCTGGATCACCTGCTGGCGCGGCGAACTTTCCTCGCGGCCAGCCTCATCCTGGGCGCGATCTGGAGTCTCTGGCATCTGCCGCTGTTTTTCGTCCGGGACAGCATGTATTACGAGTGGGGCTTTGGAACGATCCTGTTCTGGCTGTTCCTGATCCGCATGACGGCCTTTTCGGTCCTGTTCACCTGGGTCTACTGCCGCACCAACCGCAGCATTTTATCCGCCATTCTGCTGCACATGGCCTATAATTACCCGCTGAGCATGATCCCGGTGACGGACAGCGCGCATGTGTTCGGCACGGGCCTTATGATCGTATTGGCTGCGCTTGCCTGGAATGACTGGAATCGCCGGAGCCACCGGAGTCAACCATGAGCGACCACCCACCCTACACCCAACTCCAAATGGTCTGGCCGGAACACCTGCTCAGCGCGCCGCCCGCCGTCCACCTGCCAGACGGGTACACGCTGCGCACCTACCAACCGGGCGATGAGGCGCGTTTTCTGGAAATCATGGTATTGGCGGGGTGGCCGGAATGGAACGCGGGCAAACTGCGGACCTACAAGGCGCGCATTCTGCCGGACGGCTGGTTCATGGCGGTCCATGCCGCCAGCGACACAATAGTCGCTACCGCAATGGCGATCCACAACCATTCCGATCAACATCCGTTTGGCGGCGAACTGGGATGGGTCGGCACCGATCCGGTCCACACCGGCCAGGGACTCGGCACGGCGGTTTCGGCGGCAGTCACGGCCCGCCTGATCGCGGGCGGCTACCGGAATATTCACCTGTATACCGAGCATTGGCGGCTGCCCGCGCTGAAAATTTACCTGAAACTGGGCTACGTGCCGTTTCTGTATCTGCCGGAGATGCCGGAGCGCTGGCGGGCCATCTGCGCGGAGTTGGATTGGCCCTTTACGCCGGACCAGTGGCGATCATGAGATTCCCCCTCTCCATAGCGCAGCGTCATGGAGAGGGGGCCAGGGGGTGAGGCTAACCCTACTCCAACACCGTCCACTCATCCGGCGGCGCGCCCGGTTCGTGGTGCGCGATCTGCACCGTCGAAACCGTCCACAGCACCGACTCGAAATCCCGCTGCATCTGGCCGATCACTTCCGGGTAATGACGCGCCGCGATGCGGTCCCCCACCGTGACGCGCACCGGCAAAGCGCTGATCGGCATCCCGGTTGGATCGGGCAGCGGCAGGATCACCGGCAGCAAGGCGCGCATCAAGGCGTACTGGGCTTCTTGCAGCGCGTCCTCAGGATCGAGCGTCCAGGCGGCGACGTACTGCTGCGCGCCGATCACTTCTGCCAGCACGCCCGTGATCTCCAACCGGAACGGAAGCTGCGTTTTGGCCCAGGCGCGGATCGCAGCTTCGACGGCGGATCGGTCGGTGGTGCGGAAGGCCGACAGCAGCGTGATACCGGGCGGCGGCATGTGGACAATCCCACCCATCGCGCGCAGTTCGAGCACCTGCGCGGTCAAATCCGGCGGCAGCGGCAGCAGCACGCGGTACACGTCCTGCGGCACGGCGGGCGACTCGTCCTCCGCCTCCTCAGTATCACCCGGTTCTGCCGCTGGCTCCGGCTCCGGTTCGGACTCCGGTTCCTCGTCCGATTCTTCGATCTCGGCCTCCGCCTCGGACACCGCGTACAACGACGCGAGTTCCGCCTGCAATTCCGGGATCGGCACGGTATCGCCGGGTTCGGGCGGCGGCTCCCAGATCAGCCGGGATTCGGCAGGCGGCGCGGGTTCCGGCTCTAACTCCGGCTCGGACTCGTCGTCTAACTCGTCATCCAGCGCATCATCCAGCTCATCGAGCGTATCCAGCAGCGCGGCATCCACCGCCGCCGGTTCGGACTCGCCCCCCTCATCGCCCTCTGCCGGAATCGCGTCGTCCAGCGCGTCGAGATCGATCACGTCCAGGTCAATCGCGTTTTCCTCATCGGCGGGTTCTTCCCATCCCCCGTCAATCTCGTCAAAATCGACGTAAGCGATATCGTCGTCGGGATCGCCGTTTTCCGGCAGATCATCGTCAGGAAAAATATCATCGCTCATGGTCATACGTCTCCAAACGTGACTAACTGGATACCCTCGGATTGCACGCATTCGCGGGTGGCGGCGTGCGTCAGGTGCTCGATCTCGGTTTCGCGCGGCTCCCGGTAGCCGCCGGTCAGCGCCGCGTCCACGTACCCTGGATGGCACATGATTTCGGTCACGCTGTCATCGGGCAGAGTGGTCAGGATCACCAGCAGGTGGCCGAGCGTGGCTTTCTGGGCGAAAAACGTGCCATCGAACCGCGCCGGAAAACGCGGGGGCGGGCCGGATTCGAGCACCGCTTGCAGGCGGTCGATCAGGCGGCGGGCGGCATCGTCCGGCAAACCGCCCAACAGGTCGCGCAGCAGGCGCAGCCGCTCGTCGGGCGGCATGTCGAGTCCCGCGCTGCGCATCGGCAGATCGTGTTCCGCCGCGATGTCCAGCATGGCGCGCAGTCCCGCCGGGAGCAGGTAACAAATGTGGTGATGCGAGTCCAGGTGATCGGGCAGCCGTCCGGTCCATTCGCGGAAGCGGGCCACCTGCGCCGTGAGTTCGCGCCGGACATGATCGGGATCGGCGGAATCCATATCGGCGGTCCATTGTTGCAGCGTCTTAAAATGACCGTTATCGCCTAGCAGAGACGCCACCTGATCCGGCGGCGACACCGGTGGGCCAGCGGTCAGGGTAAGATGCAGGCCGATTCCCAGATTCGGCGCTTCGGCGGCCATCAGGTCCAGCGCGGCGGGCGCGTGCGGCAAATTGATCATCACGGTGGTAGAGGTCAGAATGCCTTTGCGGTGCGCGTCGAGGATGCCCCGGTTCACGCCGGGGGCATAGCCCAGGTCGTCGGCGTTAACGATAATTTTTTTCATGGTGTCATTTTTTCCCGGCAAACGATAATTAGGACGCAGAGTCACGCAGATACACACAGATTAAAAGCGTGTATCCGTGTCTAGCCTACACCGGGCCGTGTAGAATGGCAACAGGTCTAGGGCTATCGCTTCAAAATGTACCTTAGCGCCGGAAAAACGGCCTCACCCCCCGGCCCCCTCTCCAGCACAGCTAGAGAGGGGGGGATGCGGTGGTATGTGACTTGGCGAGTCCCCCTCTC
>JAFGTJ010000327.1 GCA_016934195.1 Anaerolineae bacterium
CTGCTGCCACAAAAACGTGCTGGAGATCGACATCTCCGTGCGCCGCAGCCGCAGCATATATAACAAAATGATCGGAACTGACAGCGCGCTCAAAGCCAGCGCTAAGGGTGTAAGAAATGACATGCTACTGCACCGTGATCTCTAGCGGCAAAATAACGTAATCCACGCCGTTGGCTACCGGAATCCGGGTCCCGGTAGCCGGGTTATAAAACCCTACTTCGAGCCGGGCCGGTCCCCGGTAATCGGTCCGCTCTGGCTCAAATTCCAGCGTGTGCGCATCCACAATGTACTCATCCATCACCCAACCGGTGGTCAAGCGATCCCCGTTGACCGGATAGCCGTCATGTTGAGCGATCACGCGGCCATCAACGTCTAACAGGTGCGTGAACACCTTGTAGGACGTGCCGGGAGTGACCTCCACACGCCAGACCAACCGCAGATCGAGCATTTCATCCGGCGAAACAGTCTCTTGTCCCACACTGAAGCCTTCCAGCACGGCCAGATTCCCGAAGCTGGCACGGACCGGCACATCAAACGGCGGCGGCGCGAACAGGTGATCGCTTTCCTCAATGGTATACACGACCAGCGGGATAAGTTCACCACCCGGCGACTCGATTACCAGTTCCGCCGCACCGCTGACGCCTGCCGGAATAACAAAGGTGTGCCAGTCCAGGCTGTAGGCGGCATACGCGGCGACCGGCTGGACGATCTCCCAATCCGCGCCGCGCAGCACCAGCGATCCGTCCGTCCAGGGACTCGCGCCATCGCCCGTCACCTGCCAGCGTAAGGTTATACGCAGTTCCTGGCCGGGATTGAGGACGCCCGCCTGCGCATCGTGTCCAGCCAGGGAAACACGCTCATTAATCGTAATTGCCAGATCGTCCACCTGCGCGCCGCCGCCGGTTAAGGTACCTTGCGGCTGGACCATCGCCAACTGCACGCGCGTACCCGACGGAATGCCGTCCACCAACCGGTCAAGCACCCGCTGATCGGTCCGGTTATACACGCCGATATCCAGCACGTAGTCACCGGGCGGCGCGCCTGCCGGAAAACGCAGCAGGCTAAACGCATCCCCGGTTTGATCGACGCGCCAATCCGAGGTAGGAGCC
Organism: Anaerolineae bacterium; assembly: GCA_016934195.1. GTDB lineage: Bacteria > Chloroflexota > Anaerolineae > Aggregatilineales > Aggregatilineaceae > JAFGTJ01. The sequence goes on from JAFGTJ010000327.1 coordinate 1,110, forward strand.
TGATCATCGCGGCGGATGTCGGTATCGCTGCGGGCGACGGTCCAACCGGGCGGATCGATGGTCAACAAACGTGCCGCAACCCGCCAATCCTGCGCGGTGGACTGCTGAAGCGTCCAGGCCGTGTGCAAGCAGATCGCGGCCTGCCCGCCTGCCGCCGCACCGTCCAACGCGATCAGTCCGTAATCGATCCCGGTTCCGCCAATTTCCACCCCGGCCAGCACGATAGGCCGGTCGATGCGATAACCCTGGGTGGTAATGCCCTGGACCGTGAATGATTCCGCGACCGTTCCAGCCGATTCCAGCACACAGGAATACATGCCGCGCATATCAGCGGGAAGCTGGAACCACGTTAGCAGTTCGACCTGTACCGGGAATTTCCGTTGTTCCAGCGCAGCATTGATCTCCGCGATGGCGGTCACAGCGTCGCTGTGCAGATCGATACCCACCATCTCGGCCCGAATGCCCACCTTGTCGGCATAATACACGTCCAACGCCGGTTCCCAGCCATACGGGATGATGATCAGCGCATCATCGGGCAGGCGGGCGTAATAATCGGCCAGAGCATGGAAATCGTCGTGCTGGTACTTCGGCTTATCCAGCAGCCCGGTCAGGCTGGCCGCCGCGACGCCGCACGCCAGCGCAATCGCAGCAGGCACGACCAGCCAACGCACCTCAAATTTCTCCGGCACGCTGGCGACTCCCAATGCAATCACTATCAGCGTGGCCGGAACGCTGGCAATATAATAGCGTGGGTGAAAATCAATGCTGGCAATCACCAGTTCTATCGTCGCCAGCAGCGGTATAATAACCACCTGGGACAGCAGCAGCCACGTTCGCCGGTCCCAACGCCACGTCAGCGCCGCCGCCAGACAACCCAATGCGAACAAGCCCAAGACCGCGCTGCCAATCACGAGCGCATTTTCCGCACCTACCTGAGTTGGGAGCGGGGCAAAATAGCTCTGCCAGATATCCCATACCAGGGACAGCGCGAAATCAGGCGGCGTATTGAGCGGGGTGCCGCTGGGCGCTTGCCCCAATACCCAGGGCAGGTACACGATCAGCACGCCAACCTGTCCACCAAGCCAGATGCCCAGTTCTCGCCAACGGCGCTGGTAGAACCACACACCACCGATGACCACGTTCAGCCACCCCACTACCGGCACGCTCAGGTTATGCGTATAGAGCAGCGCGATTTCAGCCAGTAGCATCAGACCCCACAACCGCCAGGGGAACCGGTCACGGGGCCGGAGCAAGGCATCTGCCTGCCAGAGCAGCACCAGGGCCAGCAGCGGCACGCCCGCATAGGCGCGGATTTCCCGCGAATAGGCCCACATCAGCGGGGACACAGCGAGAAACACTCCGGTCAAGATTCCCGCTTCCCATCCGGCCCAACGGCGCGCAATCTGCGCCCCGACAGCGACCGTCAGCAGACCCAGCAGCGCCGATCCGTACCGCAGCGCGAACGGCGTCTCGCCCGCGCCCTGCCAGAGCAGATGAATCAGGCTGTAGTATAACAGCGGCGTTTTATCATCCGGCGTGCCGATGGGATCGCGGATTGCGCGGATCGACCAACCCTCATCATGCCACACGCTGCCATCGTTCAAGGCCCATATCCGCAGGCCAAACGCGGCAACCAGCAGCGCAATCAGCAGAATCGACCCGGCGCGCACGGTGATGGGACGCGAGGCAACAACCATTAATGAACCACACTGATCCGGCGCAGTTCGGTCAGGATCAACTGCTCCCAGGGCGTGCTGGTTTCGACAGCGGCGTAATGGATACCGCGCCGCGTGCAGTACGCGCTGATCTCGGCCTGCCACGCCTGAAGCCGCTGCACGTATAACTCGCGCATCGCGGCGTCGATGGTGACGTCCTGCGGAATCCCGCTTTCGACGTCGATCAATTTCAGGTCGCCGGTAATTTCCGGGTTTACTTCGTCCGGCGAAAGTACCTGGATGGTGGTCACTTCATGCCCGCGCCCTTGCAGCGCCCGCAGCCCATCCTCGTAACCTTCCGGTGACATCATATCGGACACGACAATACACACCCCGGCGCGCGCCGTCCGGCGGGCATGATCCTGTAACACCCGGTTAAAATCAACCAGCCCGCGCGTGTAGGCGTTTTCCAGCCAGGCCAGCAAATTGAGCACCTGCCCGCGCCCGCGCAGCGGTCCCCACCAGGCCGTGCCATCCTGCCGGGCAACCGATACCGTCACGCGATCCCCACTGCCGAGCGCGATGTAGGCGAGTCCGGCCACCAACCGCTGGCCGTAGAGGAACTTATGCAGGTCCCGGTCACCGGAACGCGGCCAGTCCATACTGGCGGACGCATCCAGGATCAAATGCACGGCCAAATCTTCCTCATCTTCCAGCAGCTTGATAAATGGACGCTGCAACCGGGCGTAAATGTTCCAATCCACGCGGCGCAAATCATCACCCCGGACGTAGTTCCGGTAGTCGGCAAACTCAATGCTGGTGCCGCGCCGGGTGGAGCGCCGTTCCCCCTTAATCGCGCCCGCCCGAATTTTGTTGGCGATGATCGTCAGGCGATCCAGTTTGCGCAGTGTTTTTTCGTCAAAAATGCGTTCCGCCATAGTGAACCTAAAGCCTAACCTACGTTATGTCCTGGTTTTCAAACAAATATACGGTCAGCGCAACCAGCGCCACCACCCACACCACCAGAATCGCTACCGAAAAGTTGACATCATCAGCAAAATCGATCAAATCGCCGAATATGGTCAGGGTGCCTTCTGCCGTTTCGGGCCGGTTATGCCTGATCCAACTTGTGACATTCGCCACATTGTAGCTGGGCGTCAGGCGGTACAGGTAAATCAGGCGCGAGGTGTCGAGCACATGGGCCAACAGCGCCAACACCAGTATCGACAGACCCTCGGCATACGTGATCACGATGCTGACCAGCACCCCGCCCAGGATCGAGCGGGTGAACATCCCTGCCAGCGCCGCAAACGAGGCCGCGATCACCGTCAGCGTAAACGCCAGCCACGCTTCGCGGGCGTAATCCCCGGCAAAATCCACCAGCACGTCGCCCGTAATGGCGGGACCATACGATCCCCCGGCAACCGCCACCATCACGCCCCACCCGACCGCCATAATCAGCGACATCAGCGTGAAAGCCACCACGATAAACGTCCCCACCGCCACAAACTTCATCACGATCAGAGTCCGGCGGCGGCGGCGCGGCACAAGGTTTTTCCAGGTCTGCCAGCGGTATTCCCCGGCGAACACTACCGACGTAAACGCCAGCATCACCATACGCCCCAACAGGCTGTTGGCAAATCCCCACACACTGATCGCCTGTTCGGTCCATTCTGCCTGATCCACGCCGAGATTTTGGGTACTTTCCGCTTCGCGCATGACCGGAAACAACGCGAGCAAGAGACTCATCACGATCACAAAGGCCAACGCGCCAACCGGGAAAATCCAGATCATAAAGGCCGTTACCCAGCGGTGCTCGACCATCTTGGTCCATTCAGCACGGAACAGGGAAACCAGCGCGACCAGCGCCTTCACGACGTGATATCCTGGCGCTGGAACAAGCCGCTGGTGAGCGCGATCAGACCCAACACCCACGCCGCCAGCACCACCAGCGAAAAAACCAGACTGTCCGAAAAGATGATCCCGGCAAATACACCTTCTTCGGACGGTTCCATATTCAACGGCACATTGTCATTGATCCAGCTCGTGACGTTGAGCAGGTTATAGCCGGGCGTAAAACGGTAAACGTGTACAATGCGCGGGATATCCAGCAGCCAGCCGACCAACATCAGGCCGAAGATCAGGCCGCTTTCCACAAACGTCAGCACAAACCCGGCCAACACCCCGCCCAGGATCGAGCGCGTGACCATGCCCGCCAGCGCCGCATACCCGGCGGCGATGATAGTCGCGGTAAACGTCAGCGAGGCTTGCAGCGCGTAATCTTCGCCGAACTCGGCCAGCACGTCGCCGGTCAGTTTTGGGCCGTAGCTGGCCCCCGCGATCTCGCTCAGCATCCCCCAACCGAGCGTCCAGAGAATCGACATCAACACGAACGCCACCACGACAAACGCGCCGAGCGCCACGAATTTCACCACGATCAACGCGGCGCGGCGGTTGCGCGGCACGATGCTTTTCCAGGTCTGCCACTGGTATTCCCCGGCGAAGACCACCGCCGTGAATCCCAACAGCACCAGCCGCCCGACCGGGTTACTCGGAAAGTTCCACACACCAACCGCCTGATCGGTCCACAACACCGGGCCATCTTCGCGGAAACCATCACGAGCCGATCCCGATAAGGCCAGGATCAGCGCGGCGACGATCACAAAGAGCACCGCTCCCAGGGGAAATATCCAGACCAGACACCCGGCGACCCACCGGTTCCCGGCGATCTTGAGCCACTCGGCGCGGAAAAGATCACGCATCCCCGGTTCCTTCCCGCACCACCGACAGGAAATATTCTTCCAACGTCTGGCGCTGGCTGGTGATCTGGAACACGTCCACGCCGTTTTCGACCAGGCGGCGGACCATGTGCGGGGCGTCGTCACGGGCCGCGCTGATCGTCAACCACTGTGTATTAGTCGTGACGGGCCAAAACTCACCCAGAATCGCGGCGGCCTTATCCAGCGGCGCGGCTTCGACGCGCAGGTGCGTTTTGCCTTCCAGCAAATCCTGCACTGCCCCCTCGCGCACGATCTCGCCCAGGTTGATGATCGCCACCCGATCACACACCTGCTCGATTTCGCCCAACAGGTGACTTGACAAAAACACCGTTTTGCCGTGCTCGTCGGCCAGATTGCGCACAAATTCGCGGACTTCGTGCATCCCACCCGGATCAAGGCCGTTGGTCGGCTCGTCAAGAATCAGCAGATCAGGATCGCCAAGCAGCGCCGCTGCCAGTCCCAAACGCTGTTTCATGCCGGTCGAATAACCGTTAACGCGCTGGTCGGCGCGGTGCGCCAATCCAACCTGGGCCAATAACATCTCGATGCGGATCGGATCGTAATCGTTGGCGGTGCGGGCCAATACTTCGAGATTTTTGCGCCCAGTCAGGAAGTTGTAAAATGCCGCGCCCTCGACCAACGCCCCGACGCGCCGCAGCACGTCATGCTCGCGCCGGACGTGCCGGTCGTAGATATACGCATCGCCGGTCGTGGGCCGGATCAGGTCCAGCAGCATTCGGATTGTCGTAGTTTTACCCGCGCCATTCGGTCCCAAAAACCCGTAGACCTGCCCGGTCTGGATTTCCAGGCTGATGTTTTTTACTGCGTGGACGCGCCTTTTGGCCCGCCGCCCGAACGTTTTGCTCAGGTTCTCGATCCGAATAGCGACCGTGTCGCCCATAACGCCGCCCTACTCTGCCGCGCCTACTGGCTGCATCAAGGGAAGCAGCGGCGCAATACGAATTGCCAGCATCCACTGAAACAACTGGATGAGCAGCGCCATCCGAATCATGCCGTCGGTGTCGCGGTTGCGCGCCGGAGCCAGCAGTCTGTCGATCAGGGCATGACGCTCGGCAGTGTCCAGGTCTGGCTGCATCTCGCCCGAAAGCTGCCAAAATGCGGTATACATTCCCCAAACAGCTTCCTCATGCACCGACATAAACTCGGTTTCCCAGGCTTTGACGTGCTGGACGGTGGCGAACATTTCCAACATCGCCGCCAATCCCCCGGCCAGCATGTTATACAATACATTCTGCTGGCTTGATCGGAGCGCTTCGATTACATCCTCTACCGCGAGCACGCTCAACGATCCGGCAGCCAGGACTGCCGCCAACGAGCTATACTGCTTGGAGGTAAGCTTGCTGCGCACGCAGCTCAGGTAACAGAAAAACATGCGCGCCAGTTCACGCGCAGGCGGTGCGGCAGGCGAATCGAGCGCCAGCAAATGGGGATGCAAATGCCACAGATCGTCCGGTGTTGGCTCTTTTAACACCCGTTGCAGCAAATCGTACACTGAGTTAGCTGACATAACCGTCATCTTTCTACATTTTTGGGAACCCGCATCAGCAAATCGCTAATGATGTCGTCCGGCGCAATACCCTCGGCCAGCGCGTCGAAGTTCAACAGAATCCGGTGGCGCAGCGCGGCGTGAGCGACGGCTTCTACATCCTCAAAGGCGATGTTGCGACGCCCTTCCAACAGGGCGCGCACTTTAATCCCCAATACAAGCGCCTGCGCCCCGCGCGGACTGGCCCCATAGCGAACAAACTGGTTAACCGTGCTGCCGGGCGGTGCATCCTCGCCGGGATGCGTGGCCTTGACCAACTGCGCGATATATTCCTGAACATGTGTCGGGACCGGCACTTCACGGGTCAACTCGCCCATTGCCACAATCCGCGCCCCATCGACAACCGGCTGTGCGCGCGGCACATCTGTGCCGGTCGTGCGCGCCATGATCTGGATCAGTTCGTCGGTAGACGGAAACAGCACATCGATCTTGAACAGGAAGCGGTCCAACTGCGCTTCGGGCAGCGGGTACGTGCCTTCCATTTCCAGCGGGTTCTGGGTCGCCAGGACAAAAAACGGCGGGTCCAGGATGTAGCGCTGGTTAGCAACCGTGACGGATTTCTCCTGCATGGCTTCCAGCAGCGCGGACTGGGTTTTGGGCGTGGCGCGGTTCACCTCGTCAGCTAAAACCAGATTGGCGAACACCGGCCCGGCCTCAAAACGGAAATGGCGGCGACCGTCTTCGCTTTCTTCCATAATATTCGTGCCCACGATATCGGCGGGCATCAGGTCAGGCGTGAACTGGATGCGCGAGAATTTCAGGTCCAGCACGTCGGACAGCGTGCGAATCAGCATCGTTTTACCCAGACCGGGCACACCCTCCAGCAAAGCGTGGCCCCCGGCAATGACGCACATCAACACCTGCTGCACAACGTCCTCTTGCCCAACAATCACCTTGCGCACTTCGGACAGGATCGCGTTGGCCGAATCGCGGAACTCTACTTCGTCAATCTGCTCGATGGCGGTAGCTTCAGTCATAAAGTCAAATCCTTCAATGGGGTACGCTAACTCGCGCCCGTCTGTGGAATATTATCGATCACGGTATAACCTAACGAGTCGATGGCGGTAATCACGTTGGCCCCGACAATGCCGGGCTTCACCAGCAAAAAACCGCCCGTCACCGTCGGTGTATTGGCGTTACTGCCATCACTATATACGACTCCAATGGCCGAAATAGCCGGATCATCAGCGCGGCCAAACACAATGGTATAGGGTGTCCCGCTGGATGTGGCGAACAACCCCACGCTCGCCAACACCTGAATTACGGGTTGGCTGGCGCACGCCAAGGCCCCGTTGGTCGGCTGCCAGACTCCATTTGTGAAAGCGGACAACAAAAATCCGGCGCACGGTATTCCCCCGGTATTGGTATACGAAAACCCCTGCAACCGGTCAAAATCGCTCGGTTGTTCATACCACACCTGCAAATTGTCCGGCGTGTGGCCCCGGCTGAGCACAAACTGCTGGGCCGCATACCCCGCCGGAAGCTGCGCACCATCTGCGCCCTGGGGCGGAGCTACCGGCGGATTAGTCGCGCCATCCGGTCCAGCATCATCCTTTGCGGGTTGAATACAGCCCGCCAGGACGACTACCAATACGACTAACCCGGCCCATCGCGCTATGTTGTTATACACAGTGTATCCGGTCCTTGATCACTCAGGTTCAAGGGAAGAGAAATAATCGTGGATCACGTCACGCTGATCCAGCGGAATGTGGCCGCTTTCAAGCGCATCACTGACAACCCCCTGATAATTGCCATAAACGCCGCTGTATGAAAGCACCGATTCGCCCGATGGATTGGGGCCAAAGTCGTCTTCGCGGACCGGCTCACCTTCCGGGTCGGAACTCTCACCGCCCACGTCGATCACGTCCTGACTCTGACCGCCAATCGTCGAAGGATCATTCAGTGGATCGTAGCCTTGAAGCTCATCCGAATCCTGCGGCGAATTATCGGTCGAAATCTCCTCACCGTCGCCACCCTGCGTACCGGTGGTCGAGTCCGAACCCTGACCACCTTCACCTTCCCCGGCTCCACCGCCGCCGGATGCGCCGCTTTGCGAGTCGCTGGCCCCTTCAGCATTGTTCTGTCCGCCCTGCGAGTCGCCTTCCTGCCCGGTCTGGGATTGGCCCTGCTGGGCGCTCGCGCCCGCTTCGCCCGGTTGGGACGCCTGCTGCCCCTCGCCTTCCCCTGCGGAGGACTGGCCCTGATCACCCGTCGATTCCTGTCCTTGCTCGCCCGCCTGAGACTGACCGGTTTGCGCCTGTCCTGGCTGGCCCTCCTGCCCGGTCTGGGACTGGCCCGCCTGCGACTGTCCCTGCTGCCCCGCCTGAGATTCGCCGGTTTGACTCTGACCTTCCTGCCCCTGCTGGGATTGCTGAGATTGCTGGCCTTCCTGTCCGGCCTGGGCCAATTCCTGCTGGCTTTCGGATACCTGCTCACTGGCATTTTCGGCAGCGTCGGACAAGGGCGAATTCTCAAGTTCGTCCTGCTGTTGGCGCAGCATCTCGGCAGCTTCGCGCAGCGCCTGCTGAGCGGCTTCCATATCGCCTTCGCGCAGCGCTTGCGCCGCTTCGCGGAGCTTGCGCGCGACTGCCGGATTGGTTTCCTCCAAACGGTCGGCGGCCTGTTCCAACCGCTCGGCTAATTCTTCCCGTTCGGCTTCGGACATATCGGAATCGCCTACGTCCTGCGCCATATCGTCCAGCGCGTCCGCCGCCGCATTCAGATCAGGTTGGCTCAAAGCATGAGCCAGATCGGACGTCATCTCCGATCCGGCCAGATCATTTGCCGCATTCTGGTAGGCGCTCTCCTGATCGGACATCATCCCATCTGAGAATTCCTGTAATTCCTGGTTGGCCTGGGCCAGCGCCGCGACTGCTTCCTGCTGCGAAATATCCGGCTGTTGGAGCACGTCGAGAGCTTCTTGCAGCGGTGCGGACAACGCTTCCTGTTCCGCTTCGGTCAGGGACTCGTTGGCTTCGATATCCTCGATAGCCTCTTGCAACGCCTCGGCCTGTTCGTCAATCGCGCCTTGCAGTTCGCGCTCAGCCAGCAATTCGTCCGCTTTGGGGTTATCGCTGAGCAGCAGCACCGCCAGCAGCGCGACCAGTCCGGCCAGCGCTACCAATTCCCACGCCCGCGCCCGCAGCGGGAGATAAGCCTTAAAATTCACGCGGCGGGCCGCGCCAACTGCGTCCGACAACTGGCGTTCGGCCAATCGTTCGGGGTACGGGATCACCCCTCCGGTCAATTCCAACGCCGTGCTGACGCGCTCCTGCAAGGCAAAACGGTAATCAAAGTGGCGGGCCAAACGCGGCACTGAACGCGGCCACAACCAGATCGCCAGCGCCACACCAGCGCCGCTAATGACCGTCACAATCGCCGTCGCCACTGCAATTTCCTCAGCCAGCAGCCAGGGCCGCAGCCGGGACAGGATCGCCACGATGACGCCGATCACCACGCCGAGCATCACGCCACGCGGCACCCACACCACACTTTCCGCGAGTCGCAGGCGGCGATCCCAGCGATGGACCTCGCGCGTCAGGTGGTTGGTCGTTTGTTCAAACAGGGTGATATTCATCAGCCCCGCGCCTTTCCACACTAAGCCTACTCTTCAACCCGGCGCACCCGCCGGACAGCCAGCACAAAGAATACTACCGCCAGCAGCACATACAGGATCGAAAAAGGAATCCAGGGCGAAATCAACGTAACGGTATCGCCGCTGTCCAATGTATATTCAAACAGGCCAATCGACCGCTGGTTGAGCAGCACATACTGCGTCAACAGGGCGGTCGCGGCGGGATTGGTGCTGAGCACGATGCCGACCACGTAAAGCATAGCAATTTCGGTCTGGGACGAATAACCGCCATCCAACGACAGGCCCAGGATCAGCATGATCGCGCCCAGCAGAATCGGCATCCCAAACGTGATAAACGTGGCGATAGAGTACGTCAACACGCTGGCCGACAGGGTCCGTTTGGACCGGGCCGAGAAATACAGCCCAAACGCGCTGAACAACAACGCCGTCGCCGTCAGAATCACGAACGACAGGATAATTTCGGTTTCGGCCACGCCGCCGAAGAAGAATGCGATACTTTGCAGCGGGATCGCCGCCGCCAGCAGCAGCAGCACATAGGCCATTGAGGACAACATCTTGCCAAATACGAATGTGTGCGCCGGGAGCAGCGTCGTTTTGAGCAGATCATAAGTCTGGTGTTCGCGCTCACCGCTGATCGCGCCGGACGTGAAGGCGGGCGCAATAAACGATACCAGCAGCATCTCGATTGCCACCACCCCGCTGAACAGGGTCCGCCCGATCTCGCCCACACTGACCTGCCCGCTGACATTGTTTGAGGACTCCGCGACCGCCACGTAGATCAGGGAGGCAAACGCGCCGAGCAGCAGTAGGTAAATCGTCAGCACAATAAAGGCGCGCGCGCCGCGCATCCGGCCCCGCAGTTCCTTGAGAACAACCGGGTTATCCACCAAACTGCGCAGCGGATTCCAACGCTTGCGCGGCGCGGAGACTTCGCCCATCGTCATGACACAATCCCCTTTGTGGCCCGCATGAAGACCGCTTCCAGATCGCGCGTTTCCTCGGAGAAGTTGACCACCGGAATCCCTTTGCTGGACAGCGCTTGCAGCAGCGCGCTTACGCCGGTGTCATCCCCGCCGAAATCGACTTTAATCCGCCTGCGCCCATGATCGTCCGGCAGATCACGGATTTCGTTGACACCCGCTACGTGCGACAGCGCCTCTTTCGCTTCGTCCACGCGATCCAGCAGCGTAATCGTGATCTCGCGGGTAGGCATCATCTGGCGGCGAATTTCCTCGACTGTGCCCTGCGCCACCATTTCGCCGCTTTCGATAATGCCCAGGTGCGTGCAGATTTCGGCAACATCGGCCAGGATGTGCGACGAGAAAAAAATCGTCTTGCCCATCTGCGCCATTTCGACCAGCAGTTCCCGAATCTCGATGCGGGCGCGCGGGTCCAGGCCGGACGCCGGTTCGTCCAGGATCAACACTTCCGGATCATGGGCCAGGGTACGCGCCAGACTGAGGCGCTGTTTCATACCCCGGCTGAGCTTTTCGACCATATCATCCCGGCGATGGGTCAGGTCCACCAGCGCCAGGAGATCGTTAATCAACGCGGGACGGTCACGCTCCGGTATCTCGTAACAGGCCGCGAAGAAATCCAGGTATTCCCAGACCTTCATGTCATCGTACACGCCGAAGAAATCCGGCATGTAACCAATCGCGCGGCGAACTTCGCGGGGGTATTGGGTGACAGAATACCCGGCGACATACGCATCGCCCGCCGTCGGCGTGATCAGCGTGGTAAGAATCCGCATGGTCGTGGTTTTACCCGCGCCGTTTGGTCCCACAAAACCGTAAATCGCCCCACGCGACACCTGCAATGACAGGTTATTAACCGCCGTGAGCTTGCCGTAACGCTTGGTCAGCCCGGTAGTTTCAATAATGTGTTCCTGCGATGCCATAATACTGCTACTCCATCAGCCGCCCGTGATAGGCAACCTTGATATAATCTACCCGATTATATACCGTGCTGTCTTCCGGCAGGATGCGCACATTCACCGCATTTTCCGGTCCGATGAAACGCGCCGGGTTATTGATGCGAATGGTGCTCACCTCCGGGTCGAAGTTGATTTTCACCCACACCTGCCTGTCCCAGTTCCACAACTGGATCGCCAACGGGCCTTGTGTCTGGAAACTTACGGCCAGTTGATGAACTTCATCCAGGCGCACGATTGGCATGGGCATAAACTGAAACGCCGCCTGGGTGCCTTCCCTCAACTGGAACTGGGCCGGACCCACTTCCAGCAGTGTAGTGGGGTCTTCCAATTCTGCCAGGGTCCAGGTGGTCAGTCCCGGCGGGACTTCAACTATCTCGCCGCTGGAAGCAACCATTACCGGCAGCTCGATAATATACAAATTGGTGTCTTCTTCGTTAACCGATCTGCCGGCCAATTCGACACCTACCAGCGGTCCATCGCTCCAGGCAAACACATAAGCGCCCGCATCGCGGCCCCCACTCGACTCCGTATCCACCACCAACGCCGATAACAGCCGGTAGCGCCGCCGAATCTCCTGCGCGCGCTCAGAAACGCTGCCACCCGAACACGAAAATCGTTCCTGGCGCATCACGTCCGGGATGGTCAGCGACAACCCACTAAACGAAAAACACCATCCCGGTGAATTGTAGCTATACGACCAGGAACTGCGGCTGTACCACGTTGCCAGATAACCTAGCGTGAGCGGGCCGGGGTCTTGCGGGCCAATTTCGATTTCAAAGGCATGAGTTTCACCAGGGTCCAACGTGCCGAGATAGCGACTCTGCCCTTTAATCAGCAGCACCGCGTCCTCTAACACGATCTCGCTGGTGTTGGTGATATATCCTTCCATGCGCGGCGCAAGGCCCGGATCAAGATGCCATGCCGCCGCCGCGTCGAAATTATGGGCAGATTGGTAACCGCTGGAAACAAAACTCGCCACCGTCCCGCCGTCAATCGGGATCGAGTCAACGGTGTAGCGCGTGCCCTCTTTGATCGCGGCGGACACATTCAGCCCGACCCCCACTTCCGGCAGCGCGCGGAACGTATATCCCCGTTCGACCGCAATATCATATGATCCACGCCGGGGCGACTGGATGCCGATCAGGGTATCCACCTGTGCCTGTTCGCTGTCCGGCCAGACCTGGATCACGCTCAGCCGGTTGACCGTCGCCGTATTGCCACGCAAGTTGAAGCCAACCGTATATGCCAACACACTGAACAACAGGATCAGGCCCGGAATCGTGAACCAGGCCCACTCGCGCCGGTTGAGTCGTTTCAAAATCAAGTAGTTGATCGGCCCAATCAGCAAAATATACAGCACCAGGAACCCGCACAACTGGATAATGGTTGGCAGAACGGTGCTAAACGTCGTCAGCGTCGCCTCACGTCCAACGGGCCAGTTCTTAAAGCCACCCAACCAGCTTGGCTGCTGGCCGACCGATGTCGCCAGCGTGTACCAGAGCTGCGATTTGCCGGTCCAGGACCGCAGCGGTTCGGCATTGGGATCGGCGGCGAAGAAGTCCACTACGCCCGCCCCATGCGAACCGCGCACCACCAGCGGCACACCGGCCACTCGAACCAGCACGCGCGTCGAGCGATTGGGCGTTGTCCGCGTCACCGTCATTCCGTCTTGCAGCGGCTCGGCGGCCAGATCAAGGTAATCGGCTAAACCGGTCATAGAATTGACCGGCACGGTACCCTCTAGCGCGACCGGCAGCAGTTCCTGAAAACCGGCGGTGGTACGCTGCCACGCATCGCCGCCCGCGACGATCAGATGGCCGCCGGACAGCACCCAGTTCGAGATCGCTTCTACCTGTTCGGCGCGGAGTGTGCCCGTATCAACGTCATGAAACATCATGATATCCAACCCGTCCAGCGCTTCGGCCAGCGGCGGAATATCGTCAATACGCCAGTTAGCCTGATACGCGGCCCCGGTTGTGGGAGCATATCCGGTCAGATCAACGGCTCCCAACGGCGACTCGGTTATAACGGCATACAGGATGTCGTTGGTATTTGCCATACGCAGATTGGCGGTTTCCCGCTTGACCACATGGCCGTTCCGGTCCGTAATCTCAATCTGGAGCCGCTGGGTATAGCTGTCCAGGGACACGTACAGGAATATCTGTTTGCGCGCGCCATGCGGCAGATCAATGGGCGTGCTAAAGGTCATTTCTTCCAACCCGCCGCTATCACCGGTTCGGGCACGCACTTCTCCATCCAGGTTATCGCCCTGGTTACTGACCGTCACGCGAACCGCCGTCCATTGTCCTTTACGGTAATAGCCGCCATACCCGGCGTTCACGATCAGTTCAATATCGGACTGGCCCTGCCGCGCCGAAGCAAAGGCCAGCAGTCCCGGCACAACCAACACCAAGAAAACAGCAACCAATCGTCGTTTCACATGCGCCTCACGGGACTGTATTTTCCAATCAGACGTATTTCAAACTACAACAGTTCCCCCTACTTGCTCTGCAAGTAAAGCGTACAGCACACTCTCACCTGTTCAAAGCCAAATCTTTAGGGGAACACATTATATTTTACGCGGCAGCTAACACATTTTCTCAGTATATCAACAGTTTCATACATCAACGCCCATCTCTCTATCATTTATTATACGGCGTTTCTACTCGCCACTACTCAGGATCGCTCAGGATGCGGGCGTTGGCGTTGGCGTAGCGGCAGCCGGTAAAGGCGCATCTTCGGGTGATGGCGTTTCGGCTGGCGGCGTTTCTGATAATGGTGTCTCTGCCGGTGACGGTTCCGGTGATGGTTCCGGCGGCGGCGGGAAATCCTCCGTGATCACGAGCCGGTCCGGGTCAAAGTTGGTACAGGTAAAATCGTCACGCCACACCCATCCCAGCCGCACCATATCCGCCCCGATGCTCACTTGCAACCACTCCCCGCCAGGATCGCGCGCCACCGGCGATAGTACCAATGCCCCCTCGACCGGATTTTTCAACGGCGGCATCAAGGCGGGATAAGCTTCGTCCGGCCCGCTGCGCACAACCGTATTCGCGACACTCAACGTGCAGTTGGGATATACAATTGGCAGCTTTTGCGTCACATTGGCAACGACATTATCCGCCCCCTCAGCGTACAGCGTCACCAACCATTCCGCCTGATCGTCTTGCAGCACAATCTGGATATCCTGGCTGCCGGACGGAGCCAACGGCGCAGGCACCAGAGGCGCTACCCGATCGGTGCTGTCCATCCAAATGCTGTACGCGCCATCAAATTCCCTGGCCCCGCTAACGTTCCAGGTCACGCGCACGGTATGCTGCACGTTGCGCGTCAACTCGTCCGCGTCCAACACATCCAGGCTCACCGCCACCAGAGGCCGCACCGTGATCGTCGCGTTCGCGGTGACAAGTTCGCCGCCATTACGCGCTTCCAACACCACCGAATGAATGCCGGTCTGGTCGAACAGCATGGAATACGACACCGCATCCGGCATCATATCAAACTGCCGCTGTGTACCACCTTGTTCCCGAACAAGACTAACCGACTCCGCATCCAATACCGCCCAGGTGATTTCCACCATATCGCCTAAACGCACGTCGGAAGTGGAAACCGCAAAAGCCGTGATGGTCGGCGGCGTGATGGGTTCATCATTTCCGCCCACAACCAGCAGCAACACACTAACGACCAGCAGCGCGATGAGGGCGATCAAGGGTACCAGCAGCGCCGGGACCCAGACCGGCAGCAGTCCGCGCCCAACATATGTGCCGGGAATCGACACCAAAAATCCTGACGGATCGTGGGACTGCGCCAGCAGCGCAAACTCGGTTTCATACTCCCCGCCGATTATTGGGCGGTGGCGTGGTTCAATAACCCCGGTCAATGTTTGCCGTTCACCCGGTCCAAGCACCACCTGATTTTTGGGCAAGCGGACCCGCAGCATCTGCGCCGGATCGGTTCCCGACAGGCCGAGCGTGAGCGCAGCGTTTCCCTGATTATGCAGATAAAGCCGAAACCCGCTGTCGCCTTCCACGCGCACCCGGCCTAGCGCCATACCGAACCCACTGTACGGGAGCACCTGGAGCATGGTGGGCAGCTCAATCGACTCGGTCAGGTTGGCCTTCGACCGCACACGCAGCGTAACGGCATATTCACCCGGTTGGGTTTCGCTGCGACGAAGCGGCTTGAAGCTGATCATCACCTGACCTTGCTCGCCGGGATCAACCGCCATCTCCACCCGGTCAATACGCACCCACCCCTTAGGCAGCCCGTCCACTTCGATAGAGTAACGGCCCGTTTCCTCGCCCAGATTCTCGATCTTGAGAGTCGCCTGAACGTGCGCGCCGGGCGCGACCGCCATATCCGGTCCTTCCAACGTCACGCGATATGCGGGCTGCGATACCTCAACACGCTGAGTCGTAGCCCCTTCGGGAATCGCGTCTAACGCTTCGGCGGACGGATGGAAGATCAACCGGATATCGCCAATCTGGATTTCCTCGCCGCCGCGCAAGGGGTACGGTTCGCGGGGATTCAGACGTGTGCCATCGACGTAGGTGCCGTTGACCGACTCCAGGTCTTCCAGAATCACCTGCTGGTCTTGAAAAGTCAGCGTGATGTGATAACGGGAAATCGCCGTTGTATCCAGCACAATATCGTTACCGCTGGACCGGCCCACAGCAATCGTAGCTTTGTTGAGGCGATAGCTCTCAATGGGGCCATCCGGCCAATACACATCCACTCGACCGTAAAACATAAACCTGCTCCCAGGCAACAGCGAATATCCCTAGTTTGAACCCAAATCTAATTGTAGCGACCTGCCGGGAATCTACAACTCACGGTTCGCCTACGGATGCTGTCCGGCACAAACACAATCCGGTCAAAATAAAAAGGGCGCTGCCAGAGCGCCCTCATGACCTATCCGTAAATTGTCCGGGCGCAGCAAGCAAGCGCCCCTACAAAAACGCCTTACAAACAGGTGGTTAATCGAACCGGATGCGCGGGTCCAACCAGGTATAGATCACGTCCACCATAATGTTCCCAAAAATCAGGAAAATGGAGTACAGAATCGATACCCCCATGATCATCGTGTAGTCGCGCGCACCCACACTGTTAACAAACGACTCGCCCAGACCGGGGATCACGAAGATCAGTTCAACGACGAACGTCCCCGTCAAGACAGCGGCCAGCAGCGGCCCCAGGATTGTCGCCACCGGGATCAAGGCGTTCTTGAGCGCGTGAACGTAGATAACCGCCCGCTCCCGAAGCCCCTTCGCGCGCGCCGTCCGCACGTAATCCTCGTGCAGCACTTGCAGCAGGCTGGCACGGGTCAGACGCGCAATGGAGGCGCTCATACCAGTTCCGAGCGTGAGCACCGGCAAGGCCAGAATTTTCAGGTAATACAGTGACAATTCCGGTCCTTCACGCCATTGATTCTGTTGATCCGATACCGGCACCCAGTCCAATTCAATCGCAAAAACGATAATCAGGATGGGAGCCAGCACAATGGATGGTGTCGCTTGCCCCAATACGGCAAAGAACATTGACACATAATCAATGGCCGAGTTTTGGTATACAGCCGCCAGAACACCGAGCGGAATACCGAGCAAGAAGCCCAGCAGCACAGCAAACACGCCTACCTGCATCGAAACCGGCAGACGGGTAGCGATTTCGTCCGTGACCGATACATTCTGATCACGCAGCGCAATGTTCAAAGAGGGGCCAAAATCGAAATGCAGCACATCCCAGACATAGGTAAAAAACTGGGAATCCAGCAAATCGATCTTGAGCACCCGCCGGGTTTCTTGCCGGATGTCGCCGCCGGCGCTCCCCCCCAATGTCGTCACTTCATCCCGGTAGCCGATGATCTTCCAATCATCACCATCCGGGAAATAACCATCATTGGGGGTATTGAACAGCAGCGATTTATTCAAGCCGAACTGCTCTTCGAGCTGCCGGACCACATAATCCGGCATCCGGCGCTGCCCCACCGCGTTAAACGGACCACCCGGCAGCAAGTGCGACAGTGTGAACGTAACCAACATAATCGCAAACAACACCGGAACAGCCGCCAGCAGGCGGCGAATCAAAAACTTGACCATGCTCGCGCCACCAACAGCCTGGAAAACCGTACCGCCAGCATTACGGACGGACTCTAGCAGCGAGCCACCGGATAACTTTCGTGCGTGGGTTGACATCTTCAGAGTCCCTCGTAGTTATTCTTCGATACGTTCCAGATCATCAACGGCAGCGTAGCCGGTGATTGTGACCAGTTCGTCTTCATGATACGTCACCGGGCGGGCATCGCCGGCCCCACCGGACTCGTCATAAGTCGCCCGCTGTCCCGTGCACTGCACCTGGTACAAGAAGCTGTACATGCCGGTCGTCAGCGATTGTTCCAGCACCACGTCCACGACTTCAACCCCGTCTTCCAACAGGCAGCGCCCATTGAACTGGGTAAACCGGCCTATGATGGTCGCGCCGGTCGTAGTGGTGGGGAGACGCACCCAGGTCGGTGTCTCGATATCGGGATCGATCTGGGGACTATCGCTCTTATACATGAGCCGTTCGCCGGGCACGAACACCAACGGGCCAAGCAGGTACCGCTGCGGCGTCCATCCTTCACGCCGTTCGGTCGCCGTACAGGTTTCGATACCGTCGGCGTCTGTCTCTGTCGCTACGCATTCGTCACACGCAATACGATAGTAGACCTTATCGAAACCGGCATATTCCTGAACCTGCGTGATCGTGTGGGTTGCACACTGGCCGACGACGTTGGCTTCATCCCCAATAAGAATCGCTTCGCCGGGACTGTCGGTCAGATAGAGCGGCGGCACATACTGAACCACTTTGCGCTCGGTCGGATCAATAGCCGGGGCATCAGCATCGGGTTCTGTTGTTTCGGTCGTATCCGAGCCGTCGCTAACACCGTCATCGACGGGCAGTTCATCAGCAAACACATGAACCGGCGGCACATGAATCAGGGTATAGTCGTCCACATTGTATTGCAGCGGACCAACCAGACGCGCCTGCTCCGTCCAACCCTCAACGTCTCCGCAAATGACCTTATAGAAAACGGTGTCATCAACCAGCTTAACACTCTTCGCTTCCAGGATCGATCCGGGCACACACTCACCCTCGATCACATTGTCATCCGTGACCGGGGCGGCTTCGCTCGCCAGACGAAACACATCGGAATCGGCAGAGCTAAGCGCCAACGCACGCTCATTGACGTTGATCTGGACCGGGCCAACCAGGACATCATTCGTGACCCACCCAATGAGATCATCCCCGGATGCGGTAGGACAGGCGATGTTGTACACGACTTCTTTGGTGCCATCACCACTCAGATCAACCGCCTGCAACTCACGAACTGTCACAATCGTTTCCGGCTGGCAGATCAGCATGGGGTTAAACGGCATCGGGTTGAAGAAATCGTCCATGATTTCAATCGACATCGCGCCCGAAGGTATCACTGCAATTGCCAGTTCATCTTTAGCAAAATTGAGCGGTCCAGCCAGACGATATTCCTCCACCCATCCGACCGATCCGACGCAATCCACCAGGTAGTAAATCTTGCCTTCACCCCCTATCCCAGAATACAAAACCTGGGCGGGGGAATCACCCTCGCACATGGCCTTTGAATTCAGCAGACTGGGGTCCAGCGGTTCGGGGTCCAGGGTCAGGTTAAAGAACGCGCGCCCCGGCTCTTGGGGAGCCAGCACTTCTTCCAGGACCGCAAACCGTGCATTTTCGACCTCATTCAGCGGGGTCGGCGTATAGTAGGGGGTCAGCTCGAACAAACCGGGCACCTGTCCTGAATAACAGGCAAGGTTCACAATCAACAAGCTGAACGCCACCAACAGCAACGAACTAGAGAGGCGTGTTTTTCTATTGCTCACGTTGAACATATCTCCTTATGTTCCGCGCATCCGGGGATCAAACGCATCACGTAAGCCGTCACCCAGGAAATTAAACGATAGAGTCGTAATCACCAACGCAATGCTCGGCACCAACAGAATGTGCCGGTTGGAGAAGAATCCTCCACGTTGGCGCACCTCACTAATCATTGCGCCCCAGCTTGGTGTGCCAGGCTGAACGCCCAAACCAATGAAGCTCAAAAAGGCTTCGGTGAAGATATAGCCGGGGATCGCCAGGGTTTCGAGCACGATCAATGGGCCGATGATATTGGGCAGCAAATGGATGAAGATAATCCGCCGGTTGCTGGCCCCCACCGCGCGCGCGGCTTCGACAAACTCTTTCGAACGATAGGACAGCACCAACCCGCGCGCATGACGCGCCATACCGATCCAGTTGAGCACGCCCAGGGCAATGAACAAAAAGAGCAGTCCGCCCATATCCTTATTAAGATCGAGGATAAACCCGACGATGCCCCCTCGCCCCTGGTCCTGATATTCGCGGGCCACCTCGGTGAAGTACACTTGCATCAGGATAATAAAGACCAGCGTCGGGAACCCGTACATGAAATCGACAAACCGCATCATAGCATTGTCGATACGGCCACCGTAGAAGCCCGAAATCATACCGTAGATTAAACCCACAACCAGACTCATCGTGGCCCCGACCACACCCACCGCCAGCGACACTTGCGCGCCATAGATGGTTTGGGTCAGCCAGTCCTTACCGTTGCTATCAGCCCCTAACAACCAGACCCACTGTTTTTTCTCGGCGTCCGGTTCGGGCAAGGAACAGTATTTATCCTGCACACTGACCAATGCTTCATCAGTCAACCACCCGCACCAATACGGGTTACGCCCCTGATCATCACGCGCCGCCAGGCCAGGGTCCGGGTAGGAGTCCTGGGGGGCTACGTTCAGAGGGTTGACTGTATGACGTGCTACCGCCCCGCCCCGCGCATCGATCAGACCAATATTGGTCCACAGCTTGGCGGTAACGGCGATAAACACAATCAACAGAATAACCCCTAAGGCCACCATCGAGGCTTTGTTCCGGCGAAACAGCCGCCAGGCATCAAACCAGGGGTTGGACCGTTGGGATTCTTCTTGTTCTTGCAGCGAAATAGGCTCTGCGCCTTCCGCAACTGCCATATTAAATTCTCCTTTTAGTTTTCAGCCTGACCGGGTCCGACCCAATTTGCTTGATTGCCCCCTGATGGTGCCCCCACAGGAAGACTGCGCCCGGTCGCGCTGCTACGCCCTACGCCTAATCGACGCGATGACAGGCCACCCAATGTTCGGGCTGCACTTCAATCAGTCCAGGGTCTTCCTGATAGCACATATCAACCGATACCGGGCAGCGTGTATTGAAGTTGCACCCCGTCGGCGGATTAATGGGGCTGGGTACATCCCCCTTCAGAATGATACGCTGCCGCTTTTCCTCCACCACCGGATCGGGCACCGGAACTGCCGACAACAACGCCTGGGTATACGGGTGCAGCGGGTTGGTATAGAGTTCTTCACTCTCGGCAATCTCAACGATTTTGCCCAGGTACATCACCGCCACACGGTCACACAGGTGCCGCACCATGCTCAGGTCGTGCGCGATGAACAGGTATGTGAGACCCAGCGTTTCCTGCAATTTTTGCATCAGGTTCACAACCTGCGCCTGGATCGATACATCCAGCGCGGAAATCGGCTCATCGGCCACGATAAATTCCGGGTTCAGGGCCAATGCGCGAGCCAGACCAATCCGCTGCCGCTGGCCGCCAGAAAATTCATGTGGATACCGCCGGACAAAGTAGGGGTTGAGGCCCACCAGTTCCAACAGTTCGGCTACCCGATCTTCGCGCTCCTGCTTGGTGCCGATGTTGTGAACCACCAGCGGTTCGGCCACAATACGGCCTACCGACATACGCGGGTTGAGCGAGGCGTAAGGGTCCTGGAAGATCATCTGCATCTCGCGGCGCATTTTACGCAACTGCGCGCCCTTCAGATTCGTGATCTCCTGCCCTTGAAACTTGATGCTACCAGCAGTGGCTTCATACAATTGAAGAATGGTGCGCCCGGTGGTGGATTTGCCACAACCACTTTCGCCCACCAGTCCCAACGTTTCACCTTCGTAGATATGAAAGCTGACATTATCGACTGCTTTCACCGCCGCGACTTCACGCTGAAACAAAATTCCCGATTTAATGGGGAAATATTTCTTCAGTCCCTTCACTTCTACCAGGATTTTCCGGTCGGTGGCCGGAGTTGTTCCTGTTACCTGGTCAGCCTGAGTATCAGACATGGGTTGGTTCATGTGTCGTCGGCTCCGCAGTACGAACGTCTACCCAACATGCGACGATATGATCGGAAGCTCCATCCTCAACCGGAATCAAGGGGGGGTTCTCGATACACTTTTCCATACGATAGATACAACGTGGTGAAAAGGGACAGCCCTCCGGCAAGAAACGCATATCGGGCGGCGTGCCCTCAATGGAGAAAAGTTCCTCGTTTTTCTGATCCAGCCGGGGGAGTGATCCCAACAAACCGCGCGTATAAGGATGGCGCGGATCACCGTATACGTCCTTTGACGTTCCACGCTCGACAATGTACCCGGCATACATCACCTGCACGTTGTCAGCCAGACCCGCCACCACACCAAGATCGTGAGAAATCCAGATCATTGCCATACCGATCTTGTCACGCAGGCGGCGCACAAGGTCCAGAATTTGGGCCTGGATCGTCACGTCGAGCGCGGTGGTCGGCTCGTCGGCAATCAACAACTGGGGATTGCAGGACAAGGCCATCGCAATCATGGCGCGCTGGCGCATACCACCCGAAAACTGATGCGGGTAGTCGTCCAAACGGTCTCTGGCCGACGGAATACCGACCATTGACAGCAGTTCAGCCGCCCGTGCCCGTGCCTGTTCATTATCCATCCCCAGATGCAGCTTGAGCGCCTCGGTAATCTGGCGGCCCACCGTCAACACCGGGTTGAGCGATGTCATCGGGTCCTGGAAGACCATAGCGATCTCGGCCCCGCGTACCAAACGCTGCTTGTTCTTGGACAACTTCAGCAAATCTCGACCACGAAAAAGAACTTCTCCACTCGCAATCTCACCAGGAGGCTGTGGAATCAACCCCATGATCGACAGGGCATGAACGCTCTTGCCGCAGCCGCTCTCCCCTACCACCCCCAGGGTTTCCCCTTCGTGCAGGGTGTAGGAGACACCGTTGACGGCATGAACGGTCCCTTCCTCTGTATGAAAACGGGTAACGAGGTCTTTCACCTCCATTAAGACGGTCAAAAGTCTATCTCTCCTTCCATCGCCTGATAATCTCAAACAGGCGGTACAATCGCCATCATGAAACAAACGCGGAATTTTAGGCTAAATCTGGGATGCGCGCCAATTTTGGTTCAAATAATCCACCTTGTCGGATGGCTCGCAGTGATTGCCCTCAATCTGCATACACCATCACCATTATGTTTATCGGTTAGGGTCGC
>JAFGTJ010000328.1 GCA_016934195.1 Anaerolineae bacterium
AGTTCCGGCAGTTCGTCCAGGCTGGTTTTCCGCAGGAACGCGCCGAACCGGGTCAGGCGGTCGGCATCCGGGAGCAGGTTGCCGGAAGCGTCACGGGTATCGGTCATGGTGCGGAACTTGAACATCCTGAAAATCTTGCCGTCCTGACCGGGCCGTTCCTGCACGAAGAAGACCGGGCTGCCGAGTTTGAAACGAACCAGCACCGCGACCACCAGCATCACGGGCGCGGTCAGAAACAGGCCAACCGCTGCGCCTGTCACATCCAACCCGCGCTTGATGGCATCGTTGAACGTATGACGGCGGCGGCGCGGCGCGGTCGCGCGGGTCATAGTCATAGCGCGTGTTGGCAGCGGCTGAAATATGATGCTGGCGGTTAACATCCGAGCGGCCAACCGGGTGAATGTCCCCACGACCCCGATGACGAGAGCGAATGTAATCAGTTTGAGAAAAATGGTGCGAGTCTGGCGCTGCATCAATTGTATCCTTGAAAGTAATTCATTCCCCACTTGCAATAGTATCATACCGGGTCGAACTTGCACGCGGACTAAAGGTATCCCTCATTGCCTTACAAACGCCTAACGATTGGTTAAAATGTCGTTAAGGTCCACCCACCATTGACGCTGGCGGCGCGCTTGGCTACAATTGCTCCGCTGGCCCATTGCGGCGAGTACCTGCATACGAACAGGGCGGGTCGCGGACGGCAGCCAGTTAGAATCTGTAGATCACGGAGAAAGTAAAACGATATCATGGCTGATACAATCGTCTTGGAAGCGACCAAACGCGACCTGATCGGTAAACAGGTGAAACAACTTCGCGCTGAGGGCATCATCCCCGGTGTGCTCTACGGCCCGGAATTTGACGCGCTGCACGTCCAGGTGAAATGGACCGAACTGCGTCCGACGCTGCTGGAAGTCGGCGGGTCGCAGATCATTCAGTTGGACGTCGATGGCGAAAAATACAACGCGCTGGTGCGTGACGTTCAGCGCGCGCCGGTACGCGGCGATGTGCTGCACATCGATTTTTACCGCGTTCGGATGGACGTGGCGATCCGCACCGAGGTTCCCATTAATGTGGTCGGGGAAGCCGAAGCGATCATCCTGGATGGCGGGATCGTGTCACAGGAAATGACTTCGATTGAGGTCGAATGCCTGCCGCTCAGCCTGCCGTCTCATATTGATGTGGACATCAGCGGGCTGAAAGAAGTTGGTGACTCGCTCAATGTAGCCGACCTGCCGCAGCTCGAAGGCGTGACGTACCTGACGGACCCGGATCACATCGTGGTTACGACCTCTTACCCGCGCGGGGCAATCGAGGCAGAAACGGCGGACGAGGGCTTCATCGCAGACAGTGCCGAGCCGGAACTTGTGCGCCGCCGCGACGAGGACATGGACGACGAGGTTTAAGCTTTCAGCCGTCAGCGGTCAGTTTTAAGCCGTCAGCTTTCGGCGATTGGCGACCGGCGGCGGGTGATGATCATGGATGACGAGGGGACTTCCACCGGAGTCCCCTGTTTGCGTTGTGGGTAATTACTCTGTTTCATCCTCATCGGGTTCTGCGTCCCCGCCGCGATAATCCGCATCGTCGGCGCGATCCACCGCCCGCGCAAAGATCAGGAATCCCGTGTGCCCCACCATCTGGTCGTCGGGCCGGATGCGTTCCGGGATCGTCTTGTATTCCCGCCGGATCAGTTCCTCGATGGCGAGCATGAACCAGGGGCCGCTGTAGAGCGATTCGGCTAACTGGATCACCTGGTTGATGGTCGGCACAATCGCCCCGAAAAAACCGCCGCCGCGCAGCGCTTCCCGCGCATGGTCCAGGTACAGCCAGGGTTCGCGCACGTCCAGAAACAGGGCGTGGGCGTCGCGTTCGATGAATCCGTCCGCGATATCGTGTTCGTGGAAGGTGACGCGGTGTTCCAGGCCAAGCCGCCGGATGTTGGACTGGGCGCGCGTTTGCATCCTGGGGCGGCGTTCGTAGCTGTACACATGCCCTTCCTCGCCGACCAGCAGCGCCAGCATGGAGGTCAGCGCCCCGCTGCCGGTCCCGGCTTCGATGACACTTATGCCGGGCCGGATGCCGAGTTTGAGCGCGATATAGCCCAGGTCCTTTGGGAAAATGATCTGCCCTTCGCGCTTCAGGTTGGTGATCACATCGTCCAGGTTGGGCACCAGCACGAACAGCTTATGGCCGATCTGCGTGGGAACCTGCGCGCCGTAGGGCGTGCCCACCAGCTCGTCAAACTCGATGAATCCAAAATGGCACTCAAAGCGCTGACCGGCGGTCACGATGCGAATAAAACTGCGGCGGTCCTTGCCCATCAGCAGGACGAGATCGCCGTATTGGACGGTGGTGTGATATGGCAGCGGCACGAATGGCTCCTTGCAGGTGATTGTAACCAGAACGGTCCATTATAGGGCGTGTACTGGCGCAAGATCAAAAAGCGGTGTATATAAAGGAAACTGGGTTGCCTGTAGCTTCAATTGATTGTACAGTATCAAGAGGAACGGGCATTCATTATTTGTTGCACCTGATGGACCTCACGGCCCATTGCGCAGCAGGCGGTTGCTGCTAAACTTAAAGACACTCGTGGTGGTGGATACTGCCGAAAGCGAACGGAGATACGCCGGATGAAACGTATACTTGTAGTGGATGACGAGATTGGAGCGCTCACCCTGATTGGCATTATGCTGGAGCGGGGCCATTTTGAGGTCCTCAAGGCTAAAGATGCGAATCAGGCCCTGGGAATGCTTGAACTCGACACGCCGGATTTGATTATTTTGGACGTGATGATGCCCGGTATGGACGGAATCGAACTCTGCCGCGAACTGCGCAAGCGGGTCGATACTGGCGATCTTCCGATCCTGATCCTGTCCGCGCGGGGGGATGCGAAAAGCGTCATGAGCGGCATGGATGCCGGGGCCAGCGATTATTTGCCCAAGCCGATCCTGCACCATGATCTGGTAGCGAAGGTGCGCCGGATGCTGGACCTTGATCCGGTAGAAAACGAATAACCCGGCTCATAGCATAGATCACAACCTGGCTCAACCGTCATCCACCCCGCATGTTTGCTCCACTGTATACCGGCGTGCCCGCCAGTCGTTGCTGTTTTGTGACGGCTGCGGGCGCGCTTTTATGCGGTCGGGTTGCCCCTCATTTGCCTGAAGACTATACTGCTAATGACCAACGACTAACAACTAATAGTTAACCTTCACAATAGAATAGGCCAGCGAGTAGAGTAAACTGGATGCCATGATTATGCGATACAGTTACCTCACCCAACATC
>JAFGTJ010000042.1 GCA_016934195.1 Anaerolineae bacterium
AAACTCACCATGATCGAGGATATCACCGGGCGCAAGCAGGCCGAAACCGAACTCCAACGCTACCGTGAAAATCTGGAAGAACTGGTCAGGGAAAGTACCACCGAACTCCGCGCCGCGCACGAGGAACTGATTCGCCTGACCCGGCTCAAGGACGAATTCGTGGGCAGCGTCTCGCACGAACTGCGCACGCCCATTGCCAACCTCAAGCTGTACCACTACCTGCTGACGTCCGCGCCGCCCGACAGCCACGAAAAATACATGACCATCCTGGGCCGCGAGATCGACCGGTTGGAACGGCTGGTAGATGATGTGCTGTATCTTTCGCGCCTGGATCGCGCGCGCATCGTGCCGGAGCCGCGCCCATTCGATCTGGTGCCGTTGGTGGACCATCTGGTGGCCGACCGGGTATCGCTGGCCGAACAGCGCGATCTGACCCTGGCGCTCACCGCCGCGCCGGACCTGCCGCCCGTGCTGGCCGATCCCCGGTTTATCGAGCGCGTGCTTAGCATCCTGCTGCAAAACGCGATGGATTACACCCCCGGCGGCGGGCATATCGAGGTGTGGACCTGCACCCAGGATCATGACGGGCAGCAGTGGATCGGCCTGTGCGTCAGCAACAACGGCCCCAGTATCCCGCCCGACGAACTGCCGCATATATTCGAGCGCTTTTACCGGGGATCGGCGGCGCTAGATATGGGCATTCCCGGCACGGGGCTGGGGCTGGCGATTGTCAAGGAGATCGTGGAACGCCACCAGGGGCGGGTCGAGGTCGAGAGCGGCGGGGCAGCCGGTGAGGGAACGACGTTCCGCGTCTGGCTGCCGGTAAATGCGGTATAGTTGTTAATCTGATTTTTGTGTATTCTTCCGCGTAGTGAGAGGATATATGTCGCATGTAGTTCCCAAACTCGGCACGCGCTCCGCCACGATCCACACGCTGACGGTCCTGCTCTATGTCGTATTTGCCGCCACCTATAATGTGTATGTGGGCACAAAGGTGGCAACCGATGACCTGTTGGCCCCGCGTTTGTATACTACAGTGCTTGAAGACACCGATATCTACCACCGGGTCTATTCCGAACTGCTGGCCGACCCGCAGCTTCAGGACGTCACGACCCAGTTATTGGGCAATATCAAAGTTAGCGCCAAAGACTGGCAGAGCGTCTACAGTTACAGCGTATCGACGCTGCGGCTGGTGCTGCCGCCGCAGGTCATCCAGCGCGCCGTCGAAACCGTGATTGAGGAATTGATCGCCTATCTCGCCGGGCGGCGCGACCGGCTGGACGCCGATCTGGACCTGAGCCGGGCCGTATACGACTCCAATTTGAGCAAGGACATTCTCACCGGGCTAGAGTCGCTCAAGGCCGACCTGATCGCCCGATCCTATGCCAGAGGCGTGATCATCAATGAGGACCCGGTGCTGACCCACAGGCTGTACCCGGCGCTGGAACAATACATGCGGGCATTGGCGCGCGGCGAGATCGATGAACCGCCGGTCGAACTTATCACTACCTCGTTAGACAGCCTCTCCGCCGAGGAAAAAAAGCAAATCGCCGAGGTGCTCCTGCGCCCGCTCGGCAGCAATGTCTCCGAGACGGCCCACCAGCAGATCGAGGCGGCGCTGGTCGCCAACGACCTGTCAAGCGCGATTGTGATCGCCTCTGACGAGTTGGTCCAGCCGCATGTGCGCGAAGCGGTAGACGCGCTGCGGCGGCAGCTTAAAAGAGGCCGCCTGGCGGGAATGGGTTCACTGGCGGACCTGACTCACAAGCCCCAAGAGCAGATCATCAATGAGCTGAACGACATACGCGACCTGCTGCGGTTTTTGCGCCGTGACCTGGCTCCCTGGACGATTGGCGCGCTGGCCGGGTCGATGATTATCCAGATGCGGCTGCATATCCGTCATATGTGGCACACGCTGCGCGTGACCGGGATCATGCTGGCGCTGGCCGGACTGAGCGTCCTGGTAAGCTGGTTGGCGCTGCGACAGTGGCTCAATACCCCCTATGCCGAGATTCGGCATCCCGGCGGCTGGGATTTGCCCCCCTCGCTGCGCATGATGTTGAGCGATGTGCTGCGGGCGCTGGAACACCAGCTATGGCAGGCGGTGCGCGCCCGCGCCCTGATCCCGTTGGGAATGGGCGGGGTCCTGATCGGCCTGTCTTATATACAGCCGGTCTTTAATGGGGTCTTCCTGACGATCATCAAGCCGCTGGCCTTGCGGCCCCGGCTTGCCATTGTCTTGACGGCGCTCCTGGTGGTGATCCTGCCGCTGGTAACGGATTGGGTCCTGGGGGACAAACCGGCGCACGCCTCTATGATTATCCAGTGCAACGGGCACGCGGCGTTGTGCGAGCGGCCCTATAACGAGACGGTTTTCGCCGCCGCCCACAATGCCATGTCGATTTCAAGCAAAGGATGGATCTGGCCGTCGCACGATCTCACGCTGACCGCCCAGCTTGAACTGGGGGTGCGCGCCCTGCTGATCGATACCCACTACTGGGACAAAACCTACCAGATCGAAGACTATCTCGCCACGCTGCCCCCGGCGATCCAGCCCACCATCGAGACGATCATCCAGGCCCGCCACGACGACGCATACATGCCGCAAACCCGCACATTCCTCTGCCATTCGCTGTGTGCGCTGGGGGCCACTTCGCTCAATAACGGCCTGACCGAAATTCGGCGGTATATGGACCGCCACCCGCACGAAGTCATCACCCTGATCATTCAGGACGGTATCGCGCCCGCCGATACGGTAGCCGCTTTTGAAGCGAGCGGCCTGATCCGGTATGTATACACGCACACGCCGGGCGCACCCTGGCCGACCCTGGGGGACCTGATCGAGCGCGGAGAACGGCTGATCGTGCTGGCCGAAGCCAGCGGCCCGCCGCCGGACTGGTATCACTATGCCTGGGACTACCTTGAGGAAACGCCCTTCACCTATCGCCACCCAGACCAGTTCGACTGTGTGCCGGAACGGGGCGGCACGGAGAAGCCCCTGTTTCTGCTCAACCACTGGATCGCGCGTGACTCGCCCAGCCGGGTAGATGCCGCCCGCGTAAACGACTATGATTTTTTGCTCAGCCGCGCGCAGCAGTGCGCCGGGGAACGCGGCCAGCTTCCCAATTTCATCGCGGTGAATTTTGTGTCGATTGGCGACGTGTTCGCCGTTGTGGATACGCTCAATGGCCTACACGAATAACCGTTGGCGAGAAAAAAGATTCTCACTGCCTGGAGAGGGGGAAAAAAGCCGCAAAGTCCCCCTCGCTAACCGGATGTAGAAACCTGGTTGGAGAGGGGGAACTTAGGGGGTGAGGTAAATCAGGTCACTCCACGCCCCGGATCACGTAGATCGTAATCCCGGCAAACGTCTTCTGGCCGATCACGCGGTCCTGCCGCGCCGCCAGCCAATCCGCCATCGGTGACAGGCCGGGCCGGAACGGGGTATCGGCGGTATCCCAACCAGGACGGTGGAAGTCCTCGTGCCGGATGCGGTACACAGCCCAGATGCGGCCCAGATTGCGCTCGTAGGGGAGCGTGTCGGGCGTGTTGTAGATGATGTAGCGGTTATCTAAAATGGCCGGGTTGCCGTCGAAGTGCATCCGAAAGGCGTCGTAGGTCAGGTCGCGCTCGAAGATTACCATGTCGCCTAACTGGACGTGCCCGTCCAGGTATTCGCCCGCCCCGGTCCAATTGGTGCGGGCGTAGGTCCCGCTGATGAACATGATCAGTGTCAGATAAGCGCTGAGCAGGAACGCCGTTCCGAATACCCACCGCTGGCCCGGTCGCGTCCACAACAGCAGCATCAGCGCCGCCGGAACGCTGACGAACAGGTAGCGGTCACGGTACTGCACATGCATGAAGGTTGCCATCACGAACAACGCCACGACCGGTACCAGCGCCAGCAGAATCCAGTACAACCGCTCCGGCTGGCTGCGCCATGCGCGGCCCAGCGCGTAGGTTCCGGCAGCCATCCCGCCCGCGATCACCATCAGGCCCGCCAACAGCAGCCAGTTAACATGGACGCCGCCATCATAGCCCACCAGCATATTGAGCATGGTCAGCGGCGCGTCCTGCACCAGCGACGGGACCGGCGACTGGTACGGGTAATCCAACTGGTCCGGGCTGATATGGCGCAGCGCGGCGACCATCCACAGCGCGTAAGGCAGTCCCGCGATGGCCTGGGTGATGATCCACCGCCGGAAAATCGGGCGGGTGCGCGGCCAGCTCAGCACCAGCACCATCCCCTGCACGACGGGCAGCACCAGCGTGGAATAGTGTGTTATGTAGGCCAATAGGCTGCTGACCAGGAAAACGGCCCACACGCGCGGCCCGGCTTTCTGGCGCAGAATCAGGATGAAGCAGATCGACGCGATCAGGGTCAGCACCAGCAGCGGCGTGTAATAACGGGCCGTGCGCGACAGAATGACGTGCATCGGGTGAACGGCCAGCAGCGCCCCGATCTGCAAGCCCAGGTGCGGCGCATTGTACAGCCAGCCAACCGCGTGAACCATCAGCGCCACGCTCGCCACGCCCAGCAGCGCCGCCGGGAGTCGCAGCCACAGCGCGGAGTCGTGCGGCAGGACCCGCATGGCGAGATAATACAGTGGGGCCTGATTGCCCACCGACAGGATCGAATCGAGCGCTTCGGGCAGCGGGGCCGTGACGCGCTGCGCCGTCAGCACCTCGTCGGTCCACAGGTCGGTGCCGCCCAAATTCCAGGCGCGCGGGATCGCGCTTACCAGCAGCACAAGCGCTAATGCGCCCCAGTACCACAGCCCGCTGATCGCCTGGGAAAGCGACTCCCGCGCAGGCCAGACAGCAGTAGGCCGGAGTCCGGCATTACTCGACTGCATGACGTTTCCCCTTTTCTGTTCCGGGTCACGAATGAACAGGTTAGCATGAGAACACTATGAAAATGGTAAAAGAGGGAGAAATACGATTTAGAATTTAGAATATAGCAAGGCGCGTCTGACCGGTCAAAATTTCCCCCGCCGGTGGGTCCACAAACAACCTGATGTGGTTGGCGAATTCAATGGGGCCACATTTCGTAGGGGCGCTGCTTGCTGCGCCCTGTTTGTTTTTTGGGGAGGGCGCAGCAAGCAGCGCCCCTACGCGCCCAATTCGC
>JAFGTJ010000329.1 GCA_016934195.1 Anaerolineae bacterium
TCAGCGATCTCTGGCGTCATCGAGCCAAACCGGATCAGGTCCTCAACGGTAAAGGGACGCTTGGAAAACTTACGGATGGTAATCGTGGGGCCACACAGCGCAATCGGACGGATCACGGCGTTCACACGCGAGCCATCCGGCAAACGGGCGTCCACCGTCGGGCTGCTTTCGTCAATACGGCGGCCTAGCGGCGCAACGATCCGGTCTAGCACGCGCAGGACATGATCTTCATCCTCAAAGGTCACATTGGAACGCAGCAAGTTACCTTCGGTTTCGATGTACACGTTTTTGGGGCCATTGACCATAATTTCCGTGATTTCGTCCCTGGCAAGCAGCGTTTCCAACGGACCAAACCCCAGGATTTCGGCCACAATCGCCTCAAACAACTTCTGCCGTTCGGCCCGCCCCAAAATGATGCTTTCCTCAGAGAGAATTGTGGCGAACAGTTCCTCAATCGTGGTGCGTACCTCTGGCGAACGCGGGTCCACACTCGTATCAAGTTCGGCCAGCAGCTTATTCTGAATACGCACCTTCAAGTCCTGGTAATTGCTCGAATCGGTGCGGGCGACTGCCGCGCCCCCTGGCTGCGGCACCTGAGTCCGCCGCCGCTGAGCTTGCGCCAGTTTCGACTGTTCACCGCCGTCACCAGGATCATCAGGACCTTGACCGCCACGCTCAATACGCCGCAACAAAGACATTGACTACCTCCTCCAATTCCTCAACAGTTTACATCCCATCCCTGATTAGCTCGTACCACCAAACAACGCCCTGATGCCACTCTTGGAGCGAGCATCACTATCGTCAATCTCTTGCGGCCCCCCCTCTTGCGGTTCCACAGACCGGAGAACCGTTTCGGCCAACTCCACCAACTCGCGCGCCGGGGTGCGGGTCCTATTCTTGGCAACCAGCGGCACGCCCTGGTTAACGGCGGTCAGCACCGCCCGGTCATCCTGCGGGATCGCGGCCACAATCGGACGCTTCAAATGATTCTCGATAGAGGCCGCCGGTACGGTGCCGCGCGCTTTATCCTTCTCACTAACCACCCGGTTGAGCACAAACAAGACCTTATCCATCAAGCCGGGGGGGTCTTCAAGCGTGTCGAAAATATCCAACATCTTGCGCGTATTCCGAACCGACGGGATAGTCGGATTCGCCACCAGGACAATGCGCTCCGCGATCTCAAAAAGTTTGAGTGTCATGGCATCGTACTGAGTCGGGGTATCGACCACCACGAAGTCATATGATCCCGCCAGCAACACGACAACTTCCTTCACATCGTCCGAGGCAATGTCATACGCCATCTCAGGATGGGGCGGGGCAACCAGCACTTTCAGTCCACTCCCATGTGTCACCAGCACATTATCAACCATTTCCTGGTCGATATCGTTCACCGCGCCAGTAAGCTTCGAGATATCGGATTGTGATTGGACGTTCAGGAATGCATCAATGTCACCGAATTGCAGATTACAATCGATCAGCAGAACGCGCGTATCAGGCCGCATCAACGCCGAGGCCATATTCGTAGCCAGCGTGGTCACACCGGCCCCGGCTTGCGGACTGTACACCACAATAATATGTCCGGCCCGATTTGTGCTTGTCCCTGGCACTTCGGCCCTGATTTCCGCCATACGAGTCCTCTGAGAGGGCGTCATATGGGCTTCTTGTTGGCGGATCGCGGCGTTACGGTCATACACGCGGCGGATGGTATTGTACAGTTCTTCACTGGAAATAGGCTTCGTCAGGAAATCACGCGCCCCGGCCAGCATCGCCTGCCGCAAATACCCCGGCTCGCTCTGCACGGACATGATCACTACCGCCGCCGAGCGTACTTTTTCGCTAATGGCTTTGGTGGCCGTGATGCCGTCCATATCCGGCATGTTGATGTCCATCAGGACCACATCCGGGTTATGTTCCGATGCCAGAGTAATCGCCTCGCGTCCGGTCCCGGCACCACTGCCACCAACAACTTCAATGTCCGGTTCAAATGCGAGCAGCTTCCGAAGGTTCTCTCGCATTTCAGGAATATCGTCAACGATCAGAACCTTGATGACTTGCCGTTCGCTACTCATCCGCTTCTGCCCTTTTGTCTCTGACTTCTATGTCTTCACGGCGCAAATACACTGTCGCCTCACTGCAATTACGTCACAATCACACTGTAATCGCGCCGGTATCGTCCGAACAATCCCAACACTAATTGGAGGGAGCAACTTGCTCTGCCAGGAAATCGTACAGCGTCCCGATATCGAAGCGGCGGACGCTGGTGATCGGCGGTTCCAACGCAAACTCAAGCGCGTTCGGCGGCGCGGCGTTGAACGTGCGGATCATGTAATCCAGGCTCACCGGATCGGTACTGGTCACAGCCCGGTTGCCCGCCTGCCGCAGCGCCAGCGTAATCGGGATTTGGGCATCAACCGCCCAGGTCAACACCAGCGCATCCTGCGGCGATACACCGAGCGTAATGATCAGCGGTGTAAACGCCGTAGCGGACGGAGCCGGTGAAGCCACTTCCTGTTGAGTTTCTTCCCCAGGAGGCGGGGGCGCGGTTGCGATATCCTGTGCGGTGGGCGTCATGCCGATAAACCGCCCGTCTTCAGGGAAATAACCCACATGCAGGACAAAAGCATCCGTCACAGTGCGTTGTGTCACCAGGCGCGGACGCTGCGATGGCTCACTCGGTCCTAACAACACCCCTTCGGGTGAAAGTGGACTGGCTTCCTGACGCCCCTGGCGCGGTGCCCCGATGGTTAATTCCCCGGTTTCAGCCCGTGTAATCAACGACACGTTATTGGGCATACGGGTCTGGAACGAGGGGTCTACATCCACAAACAGGAAAGAGAGAATGACGTCAACAAAATCGCCATCCTGAATACCATAGGCTACCTGCCCGATACCGGATGGATCGAGCGGGATCGCAACGGCCACCAGATTTTCACCTGCCGCGCGCAAAATAGCGGCAGCATCCGAACCCGTTGCGGCAATCTCAAACAGGTTATCAACCAATTGGCGGCTT
Source organism: Anaerolineae bacterium (assembly GCA_016934195.1). GTDB lineage: Bacteria > Chloroflexota > Anaerolineae > Aggregatilineales > Aggregatilineaceae > JAFGTJ01. Next base: position 3,011 of record JAFGTJ010000329.1, read on the forward strand.
AAGATCGGCGCGCCGCGTGCGATATCGGTGCGGGCAATCCGGCCTACCACTTCGTTAATCTCGGCCCCGGTATAATAATTGCCGGATTCAGGCAGCGCGTCTTCCGGCCACAAATGGATGCCGACCCCATTTTCAGGAATCACAATACCGCGCGGCAAATCCTGAATGGCAACCACAATTTCAACCAGGTTTTGAACCTGTGCGCCGGGGGGCAAACCACCATCTTCGCCGTTCCCAGGGATCACACCATTTCCGCCATCAACGGCGGCGGTATCCGTACCTTCGGTGTCGCTCTCACCGCCTCCGGTACTGGACATCAGTACCACAATCACGACAACAGCTAACAAAAGAATCAAACCGATCGGGATGAGTAATCGGGCTCGCATTGACATTCCTCCCAAGAAGCCTGTGCTCTGGTTGGCAAAAAGTTCAGTTACGCTTTTGCTACGACTGTATCCTCTAGTGTAGTCTGATGCCGGAATTGTGCAAACAGTCCTACGGTCCTAAAAGAGTTATAAACAAGTATGGGGATGGCACGGATCGCCCTTCCCCATTTGTTGTAGTGTTATTGATAGTAGGACACACCAGTACTTTTAACCCAATGCCGGGAGCAAAACCACAAAACGGTTCAACTCCTCCTCCGAACTGGTCACTTCAATTGCGCCGTTCACCAGTTCGATACGTTCTTTGAGCGTCCGCAAACCGAATACCTCATCCTGCCGGGATTCCGTGAAAATTTCGTCCGGGTCAAAACTCTGCCCATCGTGCTCGATGGTGGCTTTCAACCAATCCGGCCCCACAATATCGAGAATGATACTGAGCGACTTGGCTCCCAACGTATCCCGCCCATGCCCCATAATTTCCTGCACGGACCGGAACATCATCACCTCAATATGGGCTGGCAGACGACGTTCTTCGCCCAGAATGTTCAACTGTGTCTCGATGCCGTATTTTTCCTGGAAAGTTTCAATATATCGCCGGATAGTCGGCACCAATCCCAGATCGTCCAGCATCATCGGGCGCAGGTCGAAAATGAAATCGCGCACCTTCTGGAAGGTGGCACTGGCGGCAGTTTTGAGATTATTCAACTCCTCCCCGGCACGGTCTGGATTGCGATCAAACAAGCGCTGGCAAATTTCTGCCTGCAAGATGAAATTAGTGAGCGACTGGGCCGGACCATCGTGCATGTGGCGAGCCAGGCGCTTACGCTCGGCCTCTTGCGCTTCCACGATTCGCACAATCGCCTGCATCGATAGGTTGCCACCCTCGCCGGTAGTCATGCCCTTGGAACGCGGCGCAGTCGATGAGGGCAATTGATCTGGCACAACGCCGCGCGCCAGGGTCAAGAGCCGACCAATCAACTGCTCAAAGTTCTGCAACTCTTCCTGATTGCCACGCAGCTTTTCAAGCTGTCCCTGCATCGTGAGCAAGCGCGTTTTAGCGTCCAACGCATCATCATAAGCAGATTTGATGTCGGCACGGGGCAGCGTATCGAAATTTTCCTCTACCCGCCGCAGCCGCGCGCCAATTTCCACGTTTCGCTCCCGCAGCCGGTTTACTTCCACCTGGCTTTGTTCGATCAACTGCTGATTTTCATTCAGCCGGTTTTTTATCTTTTCGTACTCGTCTTCAAACTCGGCCAGCATTTCTCTAGACGTTGTTTGCCCCTGAACCATCCCTGTTATCCTTCGTCAAACCCACAGCCATGTATAGAACCGTCTACCAATCAGTTGTTAGTGGGCTGGTCGTCCGCCCGCACCCAACCGCGTTTCAAAGCGTACACGGCAGCCTGGGTACGATCTCGCACGTCCAGTTTTTTCAGAATAGAGGTCATATGATTCTTTACTGTTTGGTGGCTAATGCCCAATGACACCGCAATTTCCTTGTTGCTCTTGCCCTGGGTAACAAACTGCAAAATCTCCATTTCACGCGGGCTGAGCGGCACGAAATGCTCACCAGGATCGACCATGTACGGCCCGGTAACGGCTTCGACCCCGGCATCTAACCAGTTTTTGATGCCATCTTTATCAAAAACTTCTTTGCCGACCACATAATAACCGTGTGCCACACGCCGCACTACCTCGACCAATTTTTCCGGCTCAATATCCTTCGGACAATAGGCCGCGCCACCGGATCGCATCGCGTGCAGCACTTGCTCGGTATCATCATAGGCTGTCAGCAACACAATGGCCGTCGAGCAATGATCGGACTTCAGACGACTCGTGACCTGCAAACCGTTAATGCCGGGCAGGTTAATGTCCAGCAGCAGCACACGCGGCTTAAAGGTTCGTACCAGTTGAAGGGCCTGTTCGCCACTTTCTCCCTCAGCCAGCACCTCAATATCATCTTCCAGAGTGAAAATATTTCGCAGACCTTGACGAAATACCGGGTGGTCGTCAACGATCACAAGCGTGATATTTCGCCGGACCTCTTGCGCCTGGTTATCGTTCATGTGAAAAACCGAACCTCAAGATGATGAACAAACTAAGACAAATTTCCTATTCCCCTTGTCGTGAGTATATCACAGTAGAAAATTTATAAGCAAGCAGGCCGCGTTGATATTATTAACAATATCCTGGCAGCGTTACGGTTGTGCCCCCCAAATACAGGTTAATCGCACTGATCGGCCCATGCCATCCGGTAGACGGCCATATTACCGCCCCCGGCATCAGGTGAATAGGGCGCATTGGTGATAAATACCGGCCCTGATCCCAAACGCGGATCGGTTTCCTCTGCCGGACGCTGGTCCGGCAGAACCATCAAATAGCGGACGCTGCGCTCACACATCAACTGCATCAACGCTTCGTGATCGCGGATAATCGGCACCACTTCAGGGCTAACCAACCCGGCCAAATCCAGAATCGGGCGCGGCGCGTAATAGCCCAATGCGCCGATATCGTGTACGGCCAGCAACTCCTCCGGCGGCAGATTTTCCTCGATCCAGTGGGCCGTATCAACCATCTCGGTATTGATAATGCGCACGTCGCGCCCATACTGCCGCGCCCCCACCACCATAAAAGCAGGCATAATCAAGATACACGATAACGCCAGACTGCGGCTCAGCACTCGCTGCACCGGGGTTCGTCGTCCAGCCTGGACCATAATAATCGTGCCGCCCACGCCATACAGCAGCAGGTGTGGCAAAATCGGAATCACGTAGCGCCCATGCTGGTACGGCGCGGGCAGGCGCAGCGCGTAAGCGGACAGGTCCACCAATGCCCAGGCCAACGGCAGCAACAGCAACGCATCGCGGCGATTGGCGCGCGCGCGCCGGACCACATTCCACACACCCGCCACCATGCCCGGTACCAGCAGCAGTTGACCACCTGCTACCAATGGCAGCAGCATTCGCCCATAACGCTCTAGTACCGGCAACTCGCGGGCCGGGGCATTTTCCGCTTGTTTGGCCGCTGATGTATTGGGCAGCAGCGTTCCCTCGATATCGTAATTCAGCGCGACATACGGCGCAATGCCGACCAGCCAGCCGATCACCACGCCGCCCGCCCAGGCAAGATACAACCGCCGCCCGGTTTGCGCATTTTCGTAAGGCCACGCAACCAGCAACATAAACCCAACCAACGCGATCAGGCCGACTCCTTCCGGGCGCGTCAGGGTCAGCGCCGCACCGACCAATCCTAACGCCGCGCCCCGGCCAAACGGCGCGCGCAGCCAGGCCGGGTCTGGCCTAACCGATAGTTCACGCCAGGCCAGCCACACGACCAGCAGACTCAAGGTGCAAAACAGCATGGTTTCCATGCCAGACGCTGCCGCCCATACCAGATGCCACGTCACAACCAGCGCCAGCCCGGTCCACAAGCCCGCCTGCCCCAACCAGGGAAACAACCGATCCCCCAGGCGAACACCGATCCAGCCCGCGCCCGCCAGCGCCAGCGCGCCGAGCATAAACACCCAGGCAAAAAACGGCATAGTGACCACGTAACCGACCGCCAACAGCACCGTGAACAGTGGCGAGGTGGAAGCCACGCTCGGCTCTCCCGGCACAAACGCCCATTCACCGCGCTCGGCCAGATTGCGCGCGTAGGTCTGGTGAATCCACGAATCGTCCAGTGGAAAACCGACCTTGTGAATCGACTCCGCCGCGATCACGTAGACGATCACGCTCACCACTGCCAGCGCCCCGATCAGCGTATCAATCCGGCGAATTTTTACCCGGCCAACGGTCACGACAGTCATAAACTCTACTCCGGCAAGAGAATTTCAAACAGGCGGTAATCATCAGCAGGATCGGCAGTGTCCGCGTCATACAGGCGCACCAACCGCAAAAAGGGCCGTTTATCCTGCTCCAAAAACAGGCCGGTGAACGGATCGGGGCGGTTGACGTCCAACACCAGATGAGTCACGCCGTACCGGGCGGCAATTTCCGGCACAACGGCAGGATCGGCGTTCGGCACGACCACGCCTGCCAACCCGGTGTGATAGTACAGCGCCGCCGGATCGTTGACCATCACTACCACGTCCGGTGGCAGGTCGGCGGCCAGCGTCTTGTAAAATGTGCCGTTGTCGTTCCAATCCGGCAGGCGCGTCACCAGCACACCGACACTGAGCAACACCACCAGCACGATCAACGCGCTGCTGAACACAGCCTGAGCCTGTCGGCGGGGCCAGCGGCGGCGCTGCGCCATCCACGCGATGCCCGCGTCCAGGCCGATCACGCCGGTAGCAGCAAAAAACGGCAGCAAAGCCGCTGACGAATGCAGCAGTCCACCGCGATAACCGGGATAGGCAAATACGAACGTCATCGCAGCATGTAGACCCATCGCATACCATATTACACCCGCCAGGAACGGATCGCAGCGGCGCTGCCACAGTCCCAACAATACAAACGGTCCCAGGATCACCCAGGTTTCAACGGCAATAAACGTACCGAGGTTAGTTCCTAACGCAGCCAACCGGGACCGAACAATATTATCCAGGCCCCAATCGAAAAAGTCCGACATGCTCGCGCCGGGTGGATAATTCACCAGTTCGTCATAGCCACGCAGCCAGATCGTGTCCATTCCACCAGTGGGTAACGGCGTATCAATCTCGGCCATGTTGCGGACAAACCAGGGAGCCATTATCAGCAAATAAGCTACCACACCGGCCAGCGCCAACCGCCCCCGGCGTGTCCAACCGATCCCGCCTCCCGGCCAGAACGCCACCCATACCAGGACCATCACCAGCAGCAGCCCGTCCGCGCGGGTTAGGTGCGCCAGCCCACCACACGCGCCGCTGAGAGCATACCAGCGCCAATCGCCCGACTCGCGTCCCAGGCCCATCGTGACCAACGCCAGCGCGCCCACCAACCCGTACAACGCGAACGTATCCGTCGTGGTCCAGAACGGGGTATAGAATCCGCTGAACATCACCAGCAACGCTGCTAACCACGCGCGGCGGCGATCCCCGCCCAGGCGCGCGCCCAACCAGAACGCCAGCGCCACCAATCCGGCGAAACACAACACCGACGGCACCTGCGCCGCGCCAAAATGCGCCCCACCGACAGCCATACTCGCCGCCGTGACCAGCGACTCCAGTGGCATCCAGTACACATGGCTTGGTCCCGGCAACTCGTCGGGCGCGTTGATATACACCCACAGGTAAGGATCGGTCAGATCGTCACCTTCGACCCACCGCTGCCCGGCGTTGAAATAATAGTAGGCATCGGTATAACCGGGCTGCCGAATCGCTATTGCCAGGATCGCGCCCCACAACAGCGCCAGCGCACCCACCATCCCGTAAGCACGGCGCATCAATCTCCGGCCTCCGTGCGCTGGTATTCCGTGACGGCGTACCAATCGGTTGCCACGCTTTCCGGTACCGGCGTGATCCAGGTTTTGCTGCGTACTGCCGTGAAATACTGCTCTAATACCGCTTGAAACGACTCACTGAGCGGCGTCTGGTTATACAGCGGCGGACCGTAATAACTGATGTAGAAAACACGGTCGGCCCGGTCCAGAAAACTCTCGAACAAAGCCAGCGTTTCCGGCGAATCGTCCTTGTAGACGGGGGGAATTGGATCAGGGGGAACCTCAAACGTGGCGCGGATCGACGGCTCGACAAAGTGGAACATATCCTCTTTAGCGATATTCCCGTTGGCAACTTCTCGCGGCAGCCAGTCCAGCAGGTAGTAGGTCATGGCCGTTGACGATGCGCCATGATGGTTCAGATTCGTGACAACCAGATCGCCTTCCTCGTAGGTTTCCGACATAAACGCGACCATCTGCCGGTACGGGATATCGGGCGCATAGGGATGAAAAACGAACAGTCCCATCGCCGCGATCAGAGCCAACGGCACCAACCGCACCCGCCATTCCAGCGCCCGCAGCAAATATCCCCCCAGCACCGCCAGCACAGGAATCAGGATCATCATGTTGCGCGGCGTGAGATTGCTCAAAATCAGGTTGCCAGCAAAGGCCAGTCCCAGAATCGCCAGCGACAGCACGATCACATACCAGCGCCGCCACTCCGGGTTATTCCGCAGCGCCGGAACATGGTACTGTGCCCTGGCCCGGTAAAACGGGTAAATCAGCGCTACCGGGACAATCAGACCCGGCACCAGGAATACCAATATCCCCTGAATATTCTGGTTCAGCTTGATAAAACCGTCCAAACTGGTCGGTAAAGCGTAACTGATGCCGCCTTCATTCGTCACCAGCGCGCCATGTAGAACCGCCAGCGTCCAGGGCGAATACGCTATACCCACTGCTGCGAACAGGCCGAATGCGCGCAGATACAACCCACGATCCCAACGGACCAGCGCCAGCAGCGTCACGCCCTGCGCAGCGAAAGCGTACAACGCGAAGTTGTGAATATGCAGCGCTGCAGCGCCGGACAGCACGAACAACAGCGCGTATTTAAAATTCTGGTGCTTAAGCCAGCGCAGAAAAAACAACTGCATCGCCACAACACTGGCCGCGAGCGAGGCATACGGGCGGAGTTCGTGACCGTAAAACTGGTAAAACGGCAGCGATCCGGCGATCAGCACCGCGATCAGTCCCACCTGCCGGTCAAATAAATCCGTGCCCAGCCGGAACAAAAACGCGAACAGCAGCAGCGTGAACAGGGTCGAGGAATAGCGGGTTATGGCCTCGTCATCGCCAAAGACATCGGCCCATGACGTCGCCGTGACGCGCCATAACGCCGGGTGGAAACCCTCAGCCGCCATCCACTGCACCACGCCGGAGGGTGACAAAACCTTCGCCGCGTGCAGGGTGTTGATCTCGTCCTCGCGGTAGTTGCGATCCGAAAAGCGGTAGGTATGCACGGCCACAATCGCCACCATCAGCAGAGCCAACAGCACGATTGCTCCACCTCGCCCCGGCCACACATCGGGCGATTTGACCTTGTTCAGAATTCGCATTCTTATCCCGTCCTATCTGGTACGGATTGATTGATAACCGGCGGCGAGTCCCACCACCAGCGGCGCGTGATCCACAACAGCAGCAGCATTCCAAACGGCAGCAGCAAGTAGACCGTCGGATGCTCAAAATCGCCCTCGACGGTGAGCACAAAATGCACCCAGGGCACGATTAGCAGCACCACCACAATCACAGTGATCCAGAGGTTGGCGGCGCGTACCAGGCGGCTTAGCTCACGAAAGTAGAATACCAGCGGCACAGTAAAAATCACGTAATGCGGCGTGGCCGTGCGCAATGCTGACAGGTGCGTGATCGTGAGAGTCAGTATGACCACCCAGTCGAAACGCTCCGCCCGCCCCCGGATCAGCACCGCGTACCAGCCCCACAACATCAGCGCGTACAGCGCCAGATTGATCACCCATTCCCCGATTGTGCCCAGGCCCAGGATGTGCTGCATCACGATCCAGACCGGCGCGCCAAAATCGGTATACGACGGGTAACGGCGCAGTTGGTCGATCCAGTCGCCCAACCAGGACGGCTGAGCCACAAACGACGCCAGCATCAGCCCACCCCACACTGCCGCGAACGTCCCGATAAACGGCCAGCGCTTCCCGCGCCACGCCCAGATCAGCAAAAACGGCACGATCAGAAAGCCCATTTGCGGCTTAAGCGTGGAAACTGCCAGCGCCGCGCCCGCTAGCCGGTCCCGGTCTTTTGCCAGCGCCCAGAGAGTCAGCACTTCCAGGAAATAAACGAGGAGTCCCGGTTGGCCCAACAGCAAACCGCGCGCCGCGTAGTAATATGTCAACGTCCACAGCAGCAGGATTGCCAGCAACCAGGGTTTCACCCGCCAACGAAACAGGTCCAGCAGCAGGATCAGCGCGCCGATCAAGCATACTTCCAGCAGCACCATCCAGATCGCGGACGCCCAGGCATAGGACATAGCGGCTAGCGGAAACAGCAGCAGCACCACGTAAAACGGGTAGGCGAAAAAACCGGGGTCTTCGTCGCCCTGTGCGGCGCGGCCATAAATACGTTCCTGAATATTGAGGCTGGCCTCGTCGCCGTAGGGACTCAGGCCATCGCGCCAGTAGGAACGCACGCCTTCCCAACGCGACATAAAATCGTTATGGCCGGGATGTGGTTCGGTCAGCACGTTATGGGTAGCGATCACGTTGCCGACCAGCAACGCGCCCAGAATCAAGGCCACGATCACGATCTGAACACGCCGGTCAGCCCTCATCACACACCGCCTCTAATGCCCCGGCATCCGGTCCGGTGAACAGGTAAACGTTCAGGTCGTTGAACGCCGTCATGTCCGTTTCGGTGTAATGGATACGCAGCCAGCGCAGCGAGTCGTAGGGCAAATTCTCAGGATCATCGTCCACCAACTCGATCATTTCCTCTTCCAGCTTGTCAAACGTCACATACCAAACCCGCGCCGCGCCACCTGCCGCGACCGCGATACAATCGTCGGCCAGCAAACCCAAGGTTTCCTGGGTGGGTACGGCCAGCGTATCCGACCCGGAGCCGGGAATATCACGCACGTAGCGCTGCGGCAGGTCGCGGTCATAATACACCATTGGCAGCATAGTGATCTTGTTGCCGTGTACGATCATGTCCCCCTCGCCCGCTTGCTGGTCCAGATAGGACGCTGCATCGTCAAACGGCGCGTTGGGAAATGTGTCCCAGGTGTAATGTGTGACCAGACTGAACACGATCACTGCGCCCCACCAGATTACCAGAACTGCCACAATGGGGCGCGGCATTCCGGTTCGTGTGACCAGCCACGCCAGCGCGATATAAAACGGCAGCGCGGAGGGCACCAATGCGCGCGGCAAAAATACCGGCTGGAAAATGTACGACGCGCCCCACATGAAAATCACCGGCATAAACGCCAGCCACACGATCCAGCGCATCGGCTCGCGGTCGGATGCGTCCAGGCGGCGCA
>JAFGTJ010000330.1 GCA_016934195.1 Anaerolineae bacterium
GCCGTCAGGATCGATGTATCGGTGGTCAAAGCGATAGCGGGCCAGGGTTCGCTTTCCTTGAGAAAACGTCCGACCAGTTCCCCGGCGACGTGCTGCGCGTCCGCCGCGCTGCCGCCGTTGCCGAAAAACAACAGTTTTCGCCCGCCCCAGATCGCCTGGATGAAGACTTCCGCGACCTGGGCCAGCACCGGCAGCGATTCGGCCAACAGCCGTTCGTGAGCGGTGATGCTGTCCTGCACGATGCGCTGGAAATCGGCGGAAAACTGGACGGTGTCCCGGTTATTGCTGTGCCGCACCAGGGCAATGACTTCGGCCACTGCGCCATTTCCGCCGGAGTTCGCCAGTACGCGGTGAGCGGCGGCTTTCGCTGCCGGAGTCGCGTTGGCCGGGGCCAGTCCCAACCCAACCGCTTCGATAGCCGGGGCGTCCCGGTCGCTGTCGCCCACGTAGCACATGGCGCTTAAGTCCACACCACGCTCGGCGGCGACTTTTTTCACAGCGCTGAGCTTATCTTTTTCGCCGGTAATGACCGATTCCACGCCGAAACGTCGGGCAATCGCCTGGACCATCGGGCCATCTTCGCCAGTGATGAATACCACCGGCATCCCATCCCGCCGGATCGCGGTGAGCGCGTCCAGATCGTGAAAATCCAGCCGCTTGACTTCTTCGCCGTCTGCCGAGAGCGTGAAATGCCCGTCGGTCAGCACTCCGTCGATATCCAGGGCCAGCAGCTTGATCGTGCCCTTCGGGTCTACCATGCGGTGCGCCCTCCGGCCATGACCATGTTAAAGCCGGTCATGTATGAGGATGCGTCCGATACCAGGAACACGACCGCCGCCTGGTATTCGTCCTTATCGGCCATACGTCCCATCGGGATCAGGTTCGTCAGGCGTTCGACAAACGCCGCGTCCTGGCCGTTATACACACCGCCGGGGGAGAGCGAATTGGCGCGCACGCCCCGGTCGGCCCAGTAGGTGGACAGGTAGCGCGTCAGGCCGATCAACCCGGCCTTGACGACCGAGTACGTTACTGGCTTGACCGGCTGCTGATCGTCCGGTAGGCCCGGTTTGCGGTAGATGCGCTGGTCCGGCGCGATCACGCCCAGGTCCGAGGCAATGTTGAGAATCACGCCCTTCCCCTGTTTGGCTAGCTGTGTGCCGATCACCTGGCTGCACAGGTATGCGCCGGTCAGTCCGACCGCGATATCCTGTTCCCAGGTCGCCAGCGGGAAGTTTTCAAAACGCGACCACTCGCGGCCTTCCTGGTTGCCTTCCATTTTGGGATTGTTGGCCGCGTTGTTGATCAGGATATCCACCCGGCCAAACGATTCCAACGTGCGCGCCAGGATACCGGCTACCTGATCCGGCTGGGTGATATCAACTGCCATACCCAACGCGGGGCGATCCCATTTCGCCGTGATCGCCTCAGCAGCGGCTTGAGCGCGGTCGGCGGCGATATCCACCAGGACCGGCGTGCCACCCATCTGGGCGACCGCTTCGGCGTGCTTGATGCCAAGCAGTCCCGCGCCGCCGGTAATCACGGCGACCCGGTCGGTCAGGTCGAACGTATCACGAACGGTCGTCATAGTCCTACCCGGCGCAGTTTCTTCTGGATCGGTACTTCGCTGTCATACACAACCTTCACGCCGTCGCCCATCGCGGTTTCGATGGCGCGGATGTCCTTGACCATACGGGCGAACCCCTGCGGCTCGACCGACGCGGCCTGATCGCTGCCCCACATGGCGCGGTCCAGCGTGATGTGGCGCTCGATCATGCACGCGCCCATTGTGGCCGCCGCCAGTGAGGGTGCTAACCCGACCTCGTGGCCCGAATAACCAATCGGGACCTGATAGCGGTCGCGCAGCGTATAAATCACAGCCAGATTGAGTTCTTCGACTTTGGAAGGGTATGTGCTGGTGCAGTGCAGGATGATCAGGTCGTTGGTCCCCAATACCTCGACCGCGTGATCGATCTGCTCCATCGTGCTCATGCCGGTCGAGATGATGATCGGATGTCCGTACTGGCGGTGATGGCGCAGCAGGTGGTCATCGGTGATCGAGGCCGACGCGATTTTGTAGCAGGGCGGATCAAACTGTTCCAGGAAATCTACCGAGGCTTCATCCCAGGCTGACCCGTACCACAGAATATCCTTGTCTTTGCAGTAGCGGTCGATCTCGGCGTATTGCTCGTAGCCGAATTCCAGGCCGCGTTTGAGGTCGCCGTTGGTATCACCGAACGGATTCTCGCGGGGGCGGGCCAATTCTTCGGCGGTATACACTACATCGACCGTGCGTTTTTGGAACTTGACCGCATCGCAGCCGGTGAAAGACGAGGCGTCGATCAGTTTTTTGGCGAGCTGCATGTCGCCGTTGTGGTTGATGCCAATTTCGGCCACCATAAAGCAAGGCTGGCCTTCACCAACCAGATGTTTTCCAATCTGAACTGTACCTGTCATGATGATTGTCTCCTTGAGAACCTAAACCGGGTGGCGATCCGACGGTGTATCCGAATGCAGGGTCAGGCCGTCCTGAAGACGCTGCAAGGCTTCTTCCACCGCCGGGATATTTTCGGGATAATCGATTTCGAGCAGGGGGTCATCCACGATAAAGGGAATCACGCAGTCGCCCCACATCGAATTTTTCTCCAACACGGCGCGCGGGCGAATCACGTCCACGTAGCCGTTTTGCCAATACACGGGCGGCAACTGCTGCCGGGGAAGCGATTGGCTATCCGGTACGCCGTCCAGCCGGGCTACCGGCGTCATGTGCCCGTCATCGGTGAAAAACCACATCTTATACGGTGTCTGGATAGCGAGCGTTACCGTGCGCAGCGCGTCCGCTTCGGGATGCGCCAACAGTTTGTCAATGGCCGCGTCGATCAGTTCCACGCGGCGCACCGGCCCCGGCGGGCGTAGCTGGACCATCACATCCGGCACGTAATCTTCGTGTTCCTTCAGCCATTCGAGCGTATGGCGGAACACGTCAATATCGGGCGAGAGGTCCTGTGCGTATTCCGCCGGGCGCATGAAGGGCACTTCCGCGCCCCACTCGCGCGCGACGGCGGCGATCTTTTCGTCATCGGTCGAGACGATCACGCGGTTGATACGCTGGGACTGCTGCGCGTGCAGGATTGAATACGCGATTAACGGCTTGCCCGCGATGTTCATGATGTTTTTGCCGGGAATGCCCTTCGATCCGCCGCGCGCCGGAATGAGGGCCAGAATACGATCAGCCATTGTCCACCTCTACGGGATTGCCGGTTTCCAGCGATTCAACCGCTGCCAGCCCGATTTTCATGCTGCGGATACCTTCATGCAGGTCGATCTGGGATTGTTCCTCGCCGCGCACACAGGCCAGGAAGTGCGCCATTTCGCCGATAAACATATCGTTCCGGTCAAATTTATCGAAACGGTGGATTTCGGTTTTCTGGGTGGCGGTATCGTGGAAGCTGATTTCATCCTTGTAGTAGTCATAGCGGATTTTCCCGGCATCCCCGATGACTTCACACACGCGCTGCGGCGGGCGTTGGAGATAGTCCAGGTGGATGTGAATCGGCAGCGGGCGACCGTCGTGCTGGCATTCCAACAGCACGCTGACCGAGTCTTCGACGTCCACTTCCAGGCGGCTGAGCTGCCCGCCGACTGTAAACGCGCGCCGGGGCAGTCCAAATAACCACAGGGCATAGTCGAATTCATGGGTCTGGATGCTCAGCGCGCCGCCGCCCAACTCGCGGCGGGCCGGGTGAGTCTGACGGTAATCCTCGTAAGGGTGCCAGCCGGGGAGCCATTCGCCGTTCACGATATGCGCGTGGACCAACCGGCCTAACCGCCCCTCGTCGATCATCTGCTTGATCAACTGCAAGCCGGGATGGAACCGGAACTGGTACGCCACAAACGTGACCAGTTTCTGTTTTTCGACCAGTTCGACCAATTCGTCTATGCCGTCCAGGTTGTGCGAGATCGGCTTTTCGATGAACAGGTGCGCGCCAGCGCGTGCCGCCGCCAATGCGACCGGCAGGTGCAGCGCGTTCGGGTTGGTGATGAACACAGCGTCCGGTTTTTCGGCCAGCGCCGTGTCCAGATCGGTAAACGGGCGGATATTGTAGGCGTCCTCGACCGTGACGCCGGGCCGCACGGTCATATTAGGATTCAGGACTGGGCCACCTCCCCGGCGGCGGTAGGCGAGAATGTCCACCTCATCGCCCATCAGGGCGCGCAGGTTGCGCACATGCCGTTGGCCGATAGACCCCAATCCCGCAAATAGCACTTTCAAACGTTTGGACATTGTTTCCTCGTGGGTAGTTGGCGAATTTTCACGGCTGGTGATGAGCCAGTCCGCGAGACGCAAATCAAACGGCGTATCCACGTCCACCGAATCGGCTTCGGACATCACGTAGGGCACAACATGGTCGCCGTAATAACTGTCGCGTTCAAACAACACCGGCACCCGCGTTGCCAGGATCGCCGGACCGTTGCGCCCGTACAGGACCGGGACGCTCTGCCGCTGGAAACGGTCGAAGGGCAGCGGGTCCTGCCAGAAGTGTTCCAGCTTGCCATCCCGAATTTGCATCAGCTTGTACGGGCTGAAGTGATGCGGCACCGGGGTCACACTGACGACCGTATCTGCGCCGGTTTCGATCATGTGATCCAGCGCGGCGTCGATGTGTTCGGCGCGGCGCAGTGGGGAGGTGGGCTGAAGCAGCAGCACGATATCGGGCGACTCGCCCTGGTCTTGCAGCCAACGGATCGCGTGCTGCGTGACGGCGATACTCGGTGTATCATCGCGGGCCAGTTCCTCCGGGCGCAAAAATGGCACGTCCACGCCGCACTGCCGCCCGACTTCCGCAATCGCCGGATCATCCGTCGAGAGCAAAACGCGCGAGAGGCGGGTGCTGCGCAGCGCCGCTTCGCAGGTATACGCCAGCAGCGGACGCCCCGCCAGCGGCGTTATATTTTTGTGCGGGATGCCCTTTGAACCGCCCCGCGCCGGAATCAGCCCTATGATGCGCATCAGGTCTCCAGGTGCCTAATAAGTAATGCGCTTCTGCAACTGCCAGGAACATGTCGAGAGCACGTTCGCGATGCGTTCCCCGGCGTGCCCGTCGCCGTAGATTGGTTCCGTCTCGTACCGGCCATTTTTGACTTGGTGCTCAATCGCGTCGGCAATGGCATCCTGGTCATAATCCACATCAATGATGTTGCTCCCGCGTTGGCGCATGTCCTGGCGGGACCCGATATTGACCGACGGTGTGCCAATAAACGCGCCTTCCCGGATCGCGCTGCTGGAGTTCCCAACCAGGCAGGCGGTGCGGCGCATCAGCATGATGTAGGCTTCGGTCGGCAGATTTTTGAAAAAGTGGATGTTCGAGTCGTCGTGATGCTCGCGGAACTTGCGCATCCCGCGCGAAATGTCATCCGACCCGGCGTCGGCGTTGGGCCACAGCGCGATAGTCGGAATGCCCAGGCGATGGATCGCCATCAGGGATTCGTTGATCTGCTGTTCGCCCGCGCCGTACTCGGTCGTGACAGGATGCTGCGACAGCATCAGGAACGGTTGATCCAGGTCGAATACGCCGCCAACGCCTTCTTCAAACAGGTTGGGGCCGAGGCCGTTGTTATCACGGTCCAGCACTTCGGCTACCAGATCGATACGCGGACAGCCTACCAGATGAATGTCTTCGGGACGCTCACCAAGTTTGATGATCCGGTCGCGGGCGTCCGAACAGGCCGGGAAATGGATGTGCGCGAATTTGGTCACGGCATGGCGGATACTCTCGTCGATGGTGCCGGTTACTTCGCCGCCCATTGTGTGTGCCAACGCGATGTTCATGTAAGCTGCCGCCAGCGTGGTCGCCATTGTCTCGAAGCGGTCGCCCACCGTGATTACGATGTCTGGCTCCAACTGCTCAAAAATGGTGGGCAGTTCCATCAGGCCGACGCCGGTGGATTTCGCCATCGTCGCAGGGGTTTCACCTTCCAGCAGCATGAACACTTTGGCGACCGGCTTGAACCCATCCTGCTCGATCAGCTTGACGACCGAACCGTAGCGATCCAGCAGCGCTGATGCTGCCGTCACCACCTGTAATTCGAGATCAGGGTGTTCTTGAACGGCCCGCATCGCCGACTTGATACTGCTGTAATTCGCTCGTGAACCAACGACCACGCAAATCTTACGCATCCAGGTCTTCCTCCATCAGGACAGTGTCTCGCGGGATGTCACGTTTGGCGCGTTTACCGACAATCTCATCGAAGCGCCGGGCGGGAATCCCGGTTCCGGGTTTTTTGATGCCGATCATGTCGGCGGTGATGGTCGTTCCTGCCGGGATATCGACCACCGTGACGACGCTCTTTTCAAAGATGCGTTTCATATCGCGCAGGGATTCCACGCGCGCGTCTTTGTTTACGGGCGATGTCATGATGGTTTCGACGGCGCGAATGCCCTCCACCAGTTGGGCAAAATCGGCAGGTTCCAAAGAGTGGCGCGCGTCGCTGCCGTACATCAGGCGGCTGAAGGTCAGGTGCTTTTCGATGACGGACGCGCCCAGGACTGCCGCCGCGATAGACGCATACGGCGTCAGCGTATGGTCGGACAGGCCCACCGGCAGCTTATAGCGTTCCTTCATTTCCAACATGATGTTCAGGCCCACTTCGTCATACGGGCACGGGTATTCTGATGTGCATTGCAGCACGGTCAGCTTCGTGTGGTGGCGCACAATGGCGTTTACCGCCGCGTCCAGTTCCGCCCAGGTACTCATGCCGGATGACAGGATCACCGGCTTACCCGTCTGGGCGATGCGTTCCAGCATGGGAATATTGGTCACTTCGCCGGACGGAATCTTGTAACGCGCCACGCCGACTGCTTCGAGCAGGTCAACCGCTTCGTTGGAAAACGGTGACGAGATGAACTCCACGCCATTTTCTTCGCAAGTCGTTTTGAGATCGCGCCACTGGTCCGTGCTGAAGCCGGTCCGCTCGAAGTATTCATAACGCGGCTCGCCCTTGAAGTACGGCGGCATGGGCGCATTACGCAGCGTTTCGGCGGCGGAAATATGTGTTTGGAATTTGACCGCATCCACGCCGCATTCCGCCCCGGCTTTGATCAACTGCTGGGCGTTGCCGAAACTGCCATCATGGACCGATCCCACTTCGGCGATTATAAAACACTGGGGTGCTGCATGTTTGTCAGTCATAGTCTATTCGTGATCCTGCTTGACCGTGTACACATCGAAATTATTGATCTCACGAGGAGACGAACAGCGATCCCCTATTATCGGATGAAGCGCCGCCTTAACCTGGTCGCGGTAGGCTTGCGGCCATTCCGCATCGAATATGGTAATGATCTGCTTGAGTGCGGGACCACCGGCCAGTGTCGCTAGCGTGTCGGCCAGTTGCTCTGGAGTGCGCCGGGTTGCCAGCACCAAAACTGCCGGATCGCCGCTAATTTCGTTATAGGGTACGCGGTGCAGCGCCAGCCGGTCCGCGATCTTCAATTGGTCACGCATGGCGATGGCCCGGTGCCATTGGGGATTAAACATGGTGTTCAGATCGGCGTTGTAGTGGCCCTGGAACGGATCGTACACATCGACAGCGTATCCCCTATAGGTCAGGTAGAAAGCCAGCCGACTCACACCGACAAACATGACCGGGCCGCATTGATTCGGAGCGGGCAGGGCGGCGGCCAGTTCACCAAACCCCGACAAACGAGCATCGCCCTTCAGGTCCCAGCGGCTCAGGTAGGTTTGGGAAACCCACTCTTGCGCGTTGGGGGGCAGGCGCTGCGCGCTTTGCGCGACCGATGACCGGATCGTCTGGGATGCCGATTCGAGCGGCTTGCGGTAGCTGCTCAGGAGTTTCAACAGCGCGGCCTGTTTGCCCTGGCGCGGCAGCAGCGGGCGAGATAGGGATGTATTATCGCGTTGTGGCATGTCCACATAGGGCTGCCCGGTATCAATGCGTGCCTGTTCCACGTCGTCCAGATAGCGGCTGATCTCCGGGTAAAATATTTCCGGCCAGGTGATCAGGTTGCCGAGATTCTGGGAGAAGTGGAAGTAAACCAGGGGATCGCCGTTGATCGTCACCGAACCATCTTCGGCGCGTTTCACCTCGGCATAGCGCGTGACCGATGGCTTAATGTTGATGCCGTAGTGTCGCATGATGCGCACGTTGTCAAACAGGCTGGGTACCCAGGTCAGGTATTTTTGATCGCCGCTGATGTCTTTGTAAAAATCGGTATCGGTGCTGTAGGCGCAGCGGTTGCTCCACCATGCCAGGAACTCGGCAGCGCGGCGGCTGACTCCCAGTGAGCCAGCGTTATAGTACCCGGTGCGCTGGGCATTCTTGGCGAGATTGTCCCAATCTTTGATAGTGGCTTGGGGGGTGAGTGTAGATGGCACCAGCCAGATATCGTGATTATCCAATTCGTCAAACAAAAATGACGGATCGCTGACAAACCACATATCAGCATCAAAATAGAGCGCTTTTTCGGCGGGTGTGTCAGAAAGTATCCAATTCAGTAAATAAGGTTTGCACGTCCAGGCCCAGGGACCAATAGGGCGGTCGGAGAATTCTTTGACTTCAGGCAGATCGGTATCAACGCTGAGTGGTTTGACTACCCCCGGCAGAGTGGTTTCAAGAATATTATATGCTTCAGTGTCAAGGCACAGCGCATAACAGGTTGCGTCCGTTAATGTGCCAACAGCTTGCAGCGACCGGATACAGGCAATACTCCGTGCCACAACTGCTTTGCTGGTGATCAGTGCAACTGCCTTTACATCTGTCATGACTTAACAGCCCTTTCCAGACTTTGTTCTACCTTGTCGATCACGGTATCCAGTCGGAACTCATTCTCAACCGCTGCGCGTCCTTGTTGGCGTAACGATTCAAAATATGCCGGATCATCCAACAGCGTCTTGATGTGCTCCGCGCAGGCTTCTGTATCGTCGGGGGGAAAACACAGGCCAGTGTCTCCGTGTCGTAGAATTTCCCCACTGCCGCCTGATCCGGTGCCGACTACTGCCAGCCCGGAGGCCATCGCTTCCAGCAGGGTAATGCCAAACGGTTCTTCCCATACGGACGGAAAAAGGAGAATGTCGTGCTGTTGGTAAATAGTTGGTAGAGCATCACGGTCGGTAAAGCTGATAAAATGAACGCGCTGATCCAACTGTCCTGAACGAATCAGTGCGTGCAGGCGTTCCATGTAGGGCGACGGAGTGGTGTCGCCCACAATGGTTAGTTCGAGCGCTGGATAATGCTCATTCTGGGTGAGCCGGTGCATCGCCTCGATGGTGGTATGCACCCCCTTATGAGAAACCAGGCGTCCGACGAAAAGCAATCGTTCTGGCGTATGAGAGCGCGGCTTATACGGAAACAAGTCGGGATCAATACCCCAGTGGATCACGTCCGCGTCAGCCACTATCAGGCCCTTTTCAAGCGCGTAGCGCTTGATATAGTGGCTGCACATTTGAGCGTGCGAAAAATCTATCACCTGGTCCGTATGGACCAACCCGAATCGCCGCAAGGCGGAGTGCAGCAGGGGTTTAACGACCCGGGCCTCTTTACGCCAGGCGCGGCGCGACCACAGGGCATACCAGGGATCGTGGTCCCAGGACATAATCCAGCGATCAAACACATAATACGAAGTAGGGATACCCATTTGCTGAGCGATCAAGGCAATTGATACTGACACCCGGTTGAGTTTCCAGAAATAGATGATGTCGGGTTGGAATGCTTTGACCGCCCGTGTGAATTCTCGCTGGTTGATGAACTCTTTCCACAGCAACCCCGCTACGTTTTGAGCTTTGCTTTCAGTGTCGGCCCGCAGTTTGCGATGCACCCCGTCATCGTCAATCATGGGCCGTGTTGCGCCATACGTGCTAGCCAGAACCATCACGTCATGGCCGCGCGCGCGCAGGGCGTCCGCCGCGTCTTTACATCCCAACTCGTATCCCCCCGCGTAATAGGGAGGGTAACGATCCGTGACAACAAGAATTTTCATTGGCTTCAGATTTCACTCGGCACGGGTAGGGTATCTTCCACCGGAGGAATCTCCCATTCCGCGTCAACCAGGAAATAACCATGAGATCCTGTGTTGGGTAAATAACCAGTGCCAAAAACATCGCTGGCGACTACGGTTAACTCGGCACAGTTTTCTACGACATCCACCAGGTCTTTTGGACGGCGGCTGGTCGCACATTCCACGTTGATAAGGTAGCCGCCCGGCAGCAGGGGCAGTGATGGCACCCGGCAGCGTAATGTGCCCTCGGACGGCCACTGGGGAACCGGTCCGTGATGGGTTAGTGTTTGTAGGAAGATCAAGGATGTGTGCGTCAAGTTCTGAATCTTGATCGAAAAGATCAGGTTTGTTGTGTTATCGCCCGCGTTGTATTTGATTTCAAACGTCACCGGATCATTGCACCGGATGGTCGAAACTGGCTTATCTTCCTTATCGAGGATTTCAAAGGCGCGCATGACCGGCCTGTAGCTGGACTTGGGGCGCGGCGCGTCAGCGAGATTGCCGGTTGACAGCGGCTTGGTTTCTTCCAGGTAGGTTGCGATCACATCCGTTGTTGGCCCGTCGCTGATAAATTTGCCCTTCTTGAGCAAAATGGCCCTGGAACAGAGATTCTCAATCGCTGCCATATTGTGGCTGACAAATAAAACGGTGCGCCCTTCCTGGGCGACTTCCCCCATCTTGCCCAGGCATTTGCGCTGAAACGATACATCGCCAACGGCCAGCACTTCATCCACGACCAGGATTTCCGGTTCCAGGTGGGCGGCAACTGCAAACCCCAATCGCAGTCCCATCCCGCTCGAATAATGCTTGACCGGCGTGTCGATAAACTGTTCGACTTCGGCAAAAGCGACGATCTCATCAAATTTCTGATCGATTTCGCTGCGCGCCATTCCCAGGATCGCGCCGTTGAGGTAAATGTTTTCGCGCCCGGTGAGTTCAGGGTGAAACCCGGTTCCCACTTCCAGCAGGGAGCCAACGCGCCCATACAGGTCTACCGTGCCGCGTGTTGGTTCGGTGATGCGGGAGAGCACTTTGAGCAGGGTGCTTTTGCCCGCGCCGTTATGCCCGATGATGCCGACTACTTCGCCGTGTTTGACCTCAAACGATACATCGTCCAGCGCCCAGATTATTTCGGTGAGGCCCGCCGCGCCGGTTGCCTGACCGCGCAGCAGTCGCCCGGCCCGCACGAACGGCGCAATGAAGGCATCGCTCAGGGTGTCGCGCAGCGTGTTATAGCGTTTTTGTGCGCTGCCAATCCGGTACTGTTTGCTTAGACCATCTACGCGAATCGCTATATCTGACATGGGTCCTTTTCCGTTTCGTGTATGCTCAGTTTGTGCAATTTCGGCTTATACCACGTCGGCAAAGGTTTTTTCCATGCGCCGGAAGTAAAATGCGCCAGACAGCAGCAGCAGCAGCGATGTCAGGGTGGATACAATGATGATTGGGCCGGGGGCGGTGTCAGTGCCTAGCAGCGCCCAACGGAATCCTTCGACAACGCCGGTCATAGGATTGATGCCATAGAGCGTGCGCCAGGGCTGATCTAACAAGGTGCTGGGATAAGCAATTGGAGTGGCAAACAGCCAGAACTGGGTCAGGAACGGAATCGTGTAGCGCACATCTCGAAATTGTACGTTCATAGCCGATAGCCACAATCCCACGCCCAACGCGGTGACAAATGCCAGCAGCAGGAACAGCGGCAAGAAGACGATATTCACCGTAGGGAAAATGCCATACACCAGCATCATGCCGAACAGCACGACGAAGGCCAGCATAAAATCCACAATGCCCGAAATGACACCCGACATCGGGATCACGAGGCGCGGAAAGTAGATTTTCTTGATCAGGTTGGAACTCATGACCAGGCTGTTAGAGGATTGGGTTAGCCCGTTCGCAAAAAATGTCCAGGGAACCAGGGCGGCGTAGCTGAAGATGGGATAAGGAATGCCATCGGACGGAATTTGGGCCAGCCGTCCAAAGAAGATGCTAAACACCACCATCGTAAAGAATGGTTGAATAATCGCCCAGGCTGCCCCCAAAATGGTTTGTTTATATCGCACCTTGACATCGCGCCAGGTGAGAAAATACAACAGTTCGCGGTAAGCCCATACTTCCTGAAGTTGAAGCGATACCCATCCGCGTGACGGTTCTAGTCGCGTGTGAACCAGTTTGGTTGATGCGGATTGATCGGAATCCTGGGATGTGACTTCACTCATCGCACTCATAGCGTGATTTTCCCTTAAAATGGTTGCTCTGTTCGCGGTAGTTAGTGTGTGCTTCCCCATTGTAGGGGGAGCGCCTTGCGCATTCCTAAACAGATTGGACCGGCAGCCTTGCATATGCCTAAACACGCCGCTTTTTTTGCAGCTTTTTTAGACATGCAAGGCATGAACTGCCAATTTGTAGCGCGGCTTGCCTAATACCCGTAGCCGCCAACGCCGAATTCCTGGTCATAGGGATTGGCTTTGTTGAGTACGATCCCGAATACCGCGTTGCCGGTATGGGCAAATTGCGTCTTGGCATTAATGGCGGACTGTCGCCGGGTTTGTCCCGCTTCCAATACCATTACGACTTTGGCTCGAACATTCGCGGCCAGAACTGCGCTATCGGACACGGCCAGACAGGGAGGCGTATCAAACACTATGAATTCGGCTCCCAGGTATGAATAGAAAACCTGTATCCAGTCCACCAGCGTTTCAGAGTATAGCACTTCGGATGGAATGGCAGGAAGCTCACCGGCTGGCATTACCAGCAGATTCGGAACATCGGTTGTATGCAAGTGAGATGCGAGCTGTTCGGGAATATCATCCCCGGTGTGATCGCCTTCCACTGACAGGCCCATTTCCGCCGGGGATGTGGTCAGCAAGGCTGAGAGATTCCCGGTATTCTCCATGTTGAAAATTTTGTGGAGGGTTGGTTGGCGCAGATCGGCATCAATCAACAAGACACGGGACCCGGCCAGCGCCATCGAGACGGCCAGGTTCGCAGTGGTAATGCTTTTGCCTTCGTTTTGCCCCGGACTGGTGATGACGTACACATTTTTCCGTTGGATATGCCCGTCACTATCCGAAGAGAAGAGCAGATTGGTTTTGAGGGCATGGTATGTTTCTGCAACCGGCGAGGTAGGCGCGTCACGGGTAATTAAGCGTTTGTCGTAATTATCCCTGGCGCGGCCAAAACGCGAGATAACGCCCAATACCGGCAGACTCAGCATCTCAGATACCTGTTCCACTGATTTAACGGTGGTTTCCTGGTAGTTTACGAAGAGAACCAGCGCGGACGACAATATAACCCCGATCACTGCGCCCAATATGGCGGTCTGAATAACGCCTTTCGCGAGTGGGAACTGCGGCACGATGGCGCTTTCTACGATATCCAGTGAGTTAGTCCGCCGTTGCAGGTTGGAAATAATACTCTGGAATTCGGCGACTGTTGCCGTGAGCTGGTTGATCATATCGGCGGTGACGTTGTATTGGGTTTGCAGCCGCAAGAGCTGGTTTTCCTCTTCAGCCGTAGCCAGTTGCTCGCTGATTGTTTTCAATTGCGCGCGCGCCGCCCCGATTTGGGTATTGAGTTGGGCTATTTGATCGCGCGAGGCATCAATAGTTTCTTGCTGTTGAGGAGTCAGGTTGGTTGGACTTTTCTTGATAATCTGGTTTGCCACTTCGTTAGCAATTGCTGCGGCCAGTTCCGGATCGCCATGCTGCACCGTAATCACAATGATGGACGTTTCTTCAATCGACTCGGCGGTGAACGATCCTCTCAAGCTTGATGGTGACATATCCAGGCCCAGCGCATCAATCGTGCCGAGCAGGATGGGGCGCATGTGGGCCAGTTCGGTATATGTTTTCGCTAGCTCGGCCCCGGTCCCAATATCGAGTGGTTCGGGATTGGGTGAGGCGATAAAATTGCCAATCAGGATTTTGGTTTGGGCCTGATAGATATCCGCTTGCCCCCGTCGCGCAAAAAAAGCCAGTGAGCCGCCCACCAGTGCGGCCAGCCCGATTAACCAGGCCCATTTTCTAAACAGGCGAATATATTGCTTGAGTTCCATCCATCATACTCCTTATCAAACTGGCTGTGGCGACGGGTATCACCTAGCACGATTTCAAATCAAAAAGCCAAACAAAAAATGAGCAACTACACCCATGATACTTGATTCGCGGGGTTTATGCCGTTAAAGACTTGGAAAAAATTGTATGGTGTTAGGATATTGTAAGCTCAATCGAATTTTGTTTTATGTGCATGTAAGGTTATTACGGCAAACTTATATACGGGATAGCCCAATAATTTTGGTTGCCAGGGCAGCGATCAATCCGTATGGCGAAGTGAGCGGAAGATGAGCAATTTATCAATACTTACTGACGATATTTTGCAGCAGAGCTTGCTGCCTGCTTCGGCCCTGAGCAAACTGCGTCAGGACGAGCGATATGAAAAGTTGGCTCGTATTCGTGCTTTGTTGGATCGCCAGAATCTAGACGCGCTCTGGTTAACTCGGTGGAGCAATATCGCCTGGTTAACCAGCGCGGTCAGCTCACTGGATGATAAACCGCGCTTTTTGTGCCAATCAGGGGTGTTAATTACACGGGATGCCACCTATTTACTGGTTGACAAATGGCACGACAATCACCCACTCACCCCATTGGGCGTTTACCTTGCTGCCGAAACACATTTCTATAATGGTCAGGAACCAGGGGCCTTCAAAAATCTGGTGGGGCGTCTCGCAGATAGCGCGGCAGTGGGATCGGATGGGGGAAGAGGCGAATTCAAACCAATTCACCACGAACTTGCCCGGCTGCACCTGGAATTGACGGCCATCGAACAATATGAATACCGGGCCTTATGCCGGGATGGTACATCGCTTTTGCAGTCGGTGGCGCATGGCATTATGCCCGGTCAGAGTGAACAGGAGATCGCGGCTGAAATTGCCAGCCGCTGTTATCACAGTGGTATTCAGCCCACCCGGTTGTTGGTCAGCGCTGATAGCGGCATCCGGCGCTACCGGCACCCATTACCCGGTGATACGCCCGTCAGTAAGTTTGTAATCCTGGTATTGGAAGGTGTTCGTACCGGCTTGCCGGTGACACTGACACGGATGGTTGCAGTGGACCGGCTGCCCGTGTATCTCGAGCAAAAATATCGCACTGCCGCCTATCTGAGTGTCCTGTGTGCGCATTATATGCGACCCGGTGGCACCATCGCGGAAGGGATCAAGACCGGCAAGGCGGCTTTTCATGCCCAGGTTCCGCCGCGCAAATGGCATGTTTTTTTTAAAAGCGATATTCTTACTTGCAGATCGTGTGATATTGGTGCGAGGACTTCTGGCGATCAACCGATTGATATCAACCAGGTACTGGTTTGGGCTACCGGCGTGAGTGGTATCCGGTCAGAAGACACTTACCTGATTTTGCCTGATTGTAACGAACTGTTGACGCATACTGATAATTGGCCGGTCATCGAAATTCATCTCAACGACCAGACCTATTATCATCCAGATATTTTACGACTATGAGGGTGAATTATAATACTCATCCAGGGTGCCGCGAACAATAGTTCATCGGCTTCCCCCCTAATTCAGAAGGAACGCCTAACATGGAAGAATCACACAAGCCTCGCGTTAGTATTGGGATGCCGGTGTACAACGGTGAGTTGTATATTGAGCAAGCTATCGACTCGATTTTAGCTCAAACGTTTAACGATTTTGAACTCATCATTTCAGATAATGCCTCAACGGATGGTACTCGCGAGATTTGTGAGCGTTATGTCGCCCAGGATTCGCGTGTGCGGTACTATCGCAACGATAGCAATTTGGGGGCCGCGCCCAATTTTAACCGGACGTTCGAGTTGGCTGGTGGCGAGTACTTTAAGTGGGCGGCGGCAGATGATATCCTGGACCCCACATATCTTGAAAAATGTGTGGCTATTCTTGACCAAAATCCGTCGGTTGTGTTGTGCCATTCCCGGTCGCGTGTTATTGGTGAACAAGGGGAAACGTTGCAGGATTATGACGTTTTCTTGAAAACCGACTCGATCCGTGTACAAGATCGTTTACATGACTTGCTGTTTATCGAACACCGGTGTTACGAGGTTTTTGGCGTGATGCGGTCTGATATCCTGAAGCGTACCCGGCTGATCGAACCCTACTCGGCATCTGACCGGACGTTGCTGGTAGGCATGAGCCTGTTTGGGCAGTTCTACGAAATCCCGGAGTTTCTGTTTTTCCCGCGCAAACATGCGAATGTGTCGGTCCGGTCGCACCAAACGAGCCACAGCCGGATGATCTGGTTTGATCCGCGTAACCAGAAAAAGATCCTGCTGCCATCCTGGTCGCTGCTGTTTGGATACCGGAATGCCATCGGGCGCGCGCCGCTCAGCCCGGGTGAAACGCTGTATGGCTACCGGCAGTTGGCGCGGTGGATGTGGCGGAAGCGCCAAAAATTACTGCAAGACTTGAATATGGGCGCAAAAAGGAAACTGCTGACCATCTTCCGACCAGGCCGGGTCGCGGTAGTTTCATAGTCGCGCTGGGATCAGGCGCGGGAGTCGTTGGCCTGGCTCCCGCGCTTTTTGATTCCTGTTTGATGGGTGGTGGTTTCTTGTTATAGCGCGGTTTTCCCTGTATTATCATCGCAGCCATGCGAGTGAGCCGCATTGCCATGCTATGAGGGAACGTTGTGCGCGAAGCAGTGGATGTTTTTTGGGAGACGCTGCGCGATTGGTGGAACGGAATGGTTGGGCTGGCCGTCATGAATGTGATCTGGCTTGCACTCAGCCTGACGGTTGTGCTGCTGCCCCCAGCCACTGCCGCGATGTATGCGGTGACGAACAGCATCGCACACGGGACCGGCGGGCGTATCAGGGATTTGGGGGAAGGCGCGCGCCGCTATGCTTGGGTCAGTTACCGCTGGGCGCTGCTTAACGTTCTGGTAGGTGTAGCGTTTGCCGTCGCGGTCCCATTCTGGGGGAGTATGCCGGGACTGCCCGGTGCAGTCGGGCTAACCGGCCTGGGCCTGATTCTGCTGCTGTGGTTGATTATGCAGTTTTATTGCTGGCCGTTTCTGATGGAACAGGAAGAACAACGCCTGTTTCTCGCGCTGCGGAACAGTTTGTTTCTCGCGCTGGCGAACCCGATCTACAACGCCGTTATATTGTCTATGGCGGTTCTGGCACTCCTGGTAAGCGTATTTTTACCCTTATTGGTGGCTGTATTCACGATTAGTTTTGTGGCCCTGTTGGGCAACCGGGCGGTAGTTGAGCGGCTGCGGGTGTTTGGTAAACTCCCCGGCGATGTCTCCTCGTCGGGCGAAACTTCGTTGTAATGGCGACCTGCTATATACATAGTTGGGAACACATCACTTATGCGGAACAGTAAAATCTTAGCCAAACTCCGCGCCGGAGAGCACGTTCGGATTGCGCATTTAGGGCACTATCTCCCGTTTTTTATCGCGGCGGCGGCCCAGACCGGGTATGACGGAATCTGGCTGGACCTCGAACACCACGCGATGGATCAACGCGAAACTCAATCTCTGCTGGCGTTTTGCCACCTGTACGACATAGATTGCATGGTCCGTCCTGCCACCCGCGAAAAAGCGCCCCTTTACCGCTACCTGGAAGATGGCGCAACCGGATTCCTGATCCCGCACCTTAACAGTGCTGCCGAAGCACAGGATATGGTGCAAAAATGCAAATTCCCGCCGGTTGGGGATCGCGGTATGGAGGGATTTGGGCTGGAGACGTCGTTTTCATATGACGTAAAAGAGTCCCCGCTTGAACTGGTCCAGCACGCCAACCGGGAAACGTTTCTGTTTGTGCAGATCGAGACTCCTGGTGGATTAGCTGACGCTGATGCCATCGCCGCTATGCCCGGTATTGATGGCCTGTTTATTGGCCCATTTGATCTGATGGTCCGCATGGCACACCAACCAACCGAAGCGCAAGTTAGCTTTGACGATACGCTGAACCGGGTAGCTGCTGCTGCGCGCGCTCATACGAAGCCCTGGGGATCGTTTGCCCTCAGCGCTGAGGCGATCCGCGAACAGGTCGCGCGTGGCGCGCAAATTCTCGCGTTAGGAATGGACCTGATGCTGATCAAAGAAGGATTGGCCCGTTGTGAAAGCATCATAGACGAAATATTGAGACAATAACACCAGAAGAACTATTCAGTCTACATCATTTTTTTGGTACACTAAAGTATATTCTTCCTTAAGCCAGTCAGGACCTATGGAGGCACAAGAACCTCATGGCAAGAAAACGCCTGTTGATCATTGAAGACGATGTTGATGTCTCGGAAATGCTCACGACCTTTTTCCAAAGCCAGGGATATGAGGTTTTCCATGCTGAAGAAGGCGCGGACGGGATCGCGTTGAGCCGGTCTAAGTTTCCTGATCTGGTGCTGCTGGACGTCATGCTGCCCGACATGGATGGCTTTGACGTTTGTAAGGCGCTGCGCACCACCACCCTGACCAAGTACATCCCGATTACGTTCCTGACGCAGCGCGATGGACGGGCCGACAAAGTGGCGGGGCTTGAATTGGGCGCGGACGATTATGTGACTAAGCCCTTCGATATCGAGGAACTGCGTCTGCGGGTCCAACGGTCGATTGAGCGCGCCTGCCGCGATCACTTGCAGGAAACGCGAACCGGCCTGCCTTCCGGTCCGATGATCGACGCCGAGTTGAATTTCCTGGTTGGGCAGACCGGCTGGCATTACCTCGATATTACGCTTAAGGGTCTGAGCACGTTCCGTGAAGTCTATGGTTTCCTGTCTGCCGACGAGTCGTTAGGGTTGGTGGCCCAGGTGCTCACCGAGGCATTGGGTGAGGGGGGGACGCCGCAGGATTTCGTTGGCACACCGGACGAGGGACGGTTTGTGATCTTCACGCACCTTGAGGATATTGGCGCACTGGTCGAATCTATCCGCAGCCGCTTTAATGAGCGTGTCAAGACTCTATATAATTTTACCGATGCGGAGCGCGGCTGCATGGTGATCAAACCGGACACCCCTGAAGAGAAGCAAGAGCCGCTGATGTCGCTGGAAATCACGGTGCTCGAAACACACTAAATACCTGTACAGATTGCCAATTTAAACCCGGTGCGGGAGTATGCCGTATGGTATACTCCCGCCTTGTTTGGCCTGATCATACTCGGTTTTATTGAGCTATTCATTCGCGGGGAATATTTACGGGAACCAATCACGGGGAAAATGTCATGCTAACTGATCTGACACTCAGCCAGGCCCAGGACCAGCTCCGCAGCGGCGCGATCACGTCCGTTGAGTTGACTCAAGCGTATCTGGACCGTATCCAGGCCGTTGATCCGCAGGTGCGCGCTTACCTGACCGTGACGGCGGAACAGGCGCTCGATATGGCAGCGCAGGCCGACCGCCGCCGCCAGGATGGGGATAATTCGCCGCTGTTAGGGATTCCGCTTGCGATCAAAGACGTGCTGACGACGGAAGGCGTCCCGACAACGTGCGGCTCGCGCATCCTGGAGGGATTCATTCCACCCTATACCGGGACCGCCGTGCAGCAGTTGTTCGATGCCGGGGCGGTCATGTTGGGCAAAACCAACCTTGATGAGTTTGCAATGGGGTCTTCGACCGAAAATTCCGGGTATTTCACCACGCGCAATCCCTGGGACCTGGATCGCGTGCCCGGTGGCAGCAGTGGCGGGAGCGCTGCCGCTGTCGCGGCGCGTATGGCGGCGGGAGCGCTCGGCACCGATACCGGGGGTAGTGTGCGCCAACCGGCAGCGCTGTGTGGCGTCTCTGCGCTCAAGCCATCGTATGGGCGGGTATCACGCTATGGCCTGATCGCGTTTGCTTCCTCGCTGGACCAGATCGGCGTGTTCGGACGCTCGGTATCTGATCTGGCCGTGCTGATGCAGACTATCGCGGGACACGATCCGCGTGACAGCACCAGTATGGATTACCCGGTTCCCGATTATACCGCCGCCCTGACCGGTGATGTGACCGGACTGCGCGTCGGGGTTCCCAAAGAGTATTTCACCGAGGGGATTCAGCCGGAAGTCGAGCGCGCCGTTCGCGCCGCGATCCAGCAGTTTGCCGACCTGGGAGCCGATATTTGTGAGATCGGCCTGCCTCACACCGAGTACAGCCTGCCGGTGTATTACTTGATTGCGCCTGCCGAGGCGTCCGCGAATCTGGCGCGTTTCGATGGCGTGCGATACGGACCGCGTCACTCTCAGGGCGCGATGTGGCCCACTTACAAAACGACGCGCGGCCAGGGCTTTGGCCCAGAGGTTAAACGGCGCATCATGCTTGGCACCTACGCGCTGTCGGCGGGGTACTACGACGCTTACTACCTGAAAGCGCAAAAAGTCCGCACGTTGATCCGGCAGGACTTTGACCAGGCGTTTGAAAACGTGGACGTTATTCTGGCTCCGACTGCCCCGACAACGGCGTTCCACATCGGCGAAAAGACCGATGATCCGCTGCAAATGTACCTGTCGGACGTATTCACACTCTCGGCCAGTTTAGCCGGGATTCCGGGCGCGGTGGTACCGTGCGGATTTGACGACAACCATTTGCCGGTGGGGTTGCAGATCATCGGCCCGGCTTTTGGCGAGGCAACCGTGCTTCGCGCGGCGGACGCCTACCAGCATGTGACAGACTGGCACACTCGCCAACCTGCCTTATAAATTTGCCAGGACGGATCAACTGTCCCGTAGGCCCACTCTGCGCGGGCCAGTTTTTGGGATATGTGATTACAATTGGTGTATGCCGCCGGGGTCCAGCACGATAGGTTGGGCCTCGGTTTCGTTTTGTACCCGCTGCGCCCACTCGGACACGTCCTGCATAATCGGCGGGAAGGTGTTGTAATGCATCGGGATCACGGCCCTGGGTTGGATAAATTTGATGGCTTGCAACGATCCTTCGATCCCCATTGTGAAATAGTCACCGATTGGCAGCATTGCCAGATCGATCCCGTGCGCGCCGATCAACTGCATTTCGTAAAATACGGTGGTATCTCCGGCGTGGTAAAGCACCGGCCCTTCGTCGGTGAAAATCAGAATGCCATTAGGCTGACCGCCATACGATCCATCCGGCAGGGATGAACTATGGTGCGCGATGGTCAATTCGACACGACCAAACGGCAGCGCCACACCGCCGCCCGGATTCAGCGTATGCACGTTTTCAAGCCCCTGCTTTTCGCGCATCCAACTTCCCACCTCGAAGTTGGCTACTACCGTTGCGCCGGTACGCCGCGCGATGGCGGGCGTATCGTTAACGTGATCGCCATGCCCGTGTGAGAGCAGGATAAAGTCAGCCGACAGAGAAGCCGCCGGAACCGCCGCGAGGGGATTGCCGGTCAGGAACGGATCAATGAGGACAGTATGGTTGCCGATATCGAGTTGAAACCCGGCATGACCGAGCCATTTTATCTGGATTGCCATTCAAAGCCCCTTTCACGGTAGCGTGTTTGA
>JAFGTJ010000331.1 GCA_016934195.1 Anaerolineae bacterium
AAGGGGAAAAATTGAATATGCTACGCAAAAAGGCGATTCTGTTCGCGCTTGTCTTTGTGTTGGCCCTGGCCTTTGCGCCGGGACTGTTGCCCGTCACCGCGCAAGACGACGCGATCCGCGTGATCCCGGTCACGGGCGAAGTGGTGCTCGGTGAACTATCGCCGGATGGCCGGACATTGGCGCTGTACGAAATCGGCGTGATGCACGGTTATGAGATCATCGCGGACTATCTGCCGCTGCGCCTGGTCGATATCGAAAGCGGGACCGTCACGGAGTTGACCGGTCCTACCGATTACGTGCAGGACGTGGCCTTCTCGCCGGACGGCGCGATCCTGGCCTCGGTCCAGGCCAACGGCTACATCTACCTGTGGGACACTGCCAGCGGAACCGAGATCAAGCGCATCCCGGCGACTCGCACCATCGGCCAGATCGAGTTTGCTCCCGATGGCCGGACGCTGATAACTCGATCCGGCGGTTTGGAGCCGGTTCTGTTGGTATGGGATACCGACACAAGCGTGATCACGTCGATGCTGATAGAACGCTACCCGACCCTGAACGAAACACTGACCATAACGGTGGAGCGAACCAACTACACTTATATCGAGATGGACATCGCGCCGGACGGCAGCGCGCTGGTCCTGGTCACATCGTATGACGGCATTCTGTTGTGGAATCTGGCCGACGAACTGCCGGTTACGCTGCGCGCCGGGCTGGACCAGCCCAGGCCGAGTATTGTGAGTCTGGCCTACGCGCCCGGTGGCGAAACGCTGATCTTTAGTGACAGGGACGATATGCTGCACGTCTGGGATATCACCAGCGCCAGCGATGTGCAGACCGTGCCACTGGTGTCCGAGCTGATCGCAGGACAGCCAGCCTGGACGCCGGATGGGAGTCGCATCGCGTGGATCGACGCGCGGGAACAAGCGCTGGTCGTGCTCGATCTCGCGCAGCCGGACGAACCACAGATCATCCGGCTGCCCATGTCGGACTATGGACTGCGGGGCGGCAGATCATATCCGACGCTGGCGCTTACGCCGGACGGGAGGCAGGTGGTGTTCTTCGGCTACGTGGCCGGTGATACCGGCGGGGAAAACGTGATCCTGGTGTTTGACGTGGGCGGATAGGCGGAACTTGCCCTGAGCCACCTGAATCTGGATGGTAGTCATGCCTGGACCTGGGCGCGGCAGTCGGCCAGCACGTCCGGCGGGATCAGGCGCAGCGCCAGCCAGATTCCCACCGGCAGCAGGATCAAATCGTCCAGATAGCCCAATACCGGGATCGGGTCGGGGATCAGGTCCAGCGGGCTGAAGGCATACCCCACCACCAACGCCACCCACAGCCGCGCGATCCGGGGTGTGCGTGGATCACGGTAGGCCAGGGCCAGCGCGTGCAGATTGGTTTTAAGTTGGCGGGCGCGCGCCTGCCATCGAGTGAGCATCGTGTTCCCTGTTCATGTCGATCAGCAAAAACATGATAGTTCCAACTTTTATGCATAAATATGTACATGCCAGTTGTTTGTGCAGGCACAACCTGCTTACGGAGGCGTAACCCGCAATGGCTGAACTACAACAGCCTCTATCCTGTCGCCAAAGGCATTCGGGATTGCTTTTCGCATGATATTGCAGGCCGCATTCACATCGGCGTTGATGACGCGCCCGTCGCTGGCACGAAACAAACCGCGCCGGATGCGTCGTCCCGCGTAAGTGACATGTTTGCCGATTGGCTCACCATCCAGAAAGCTGCACTTGGACGTGTAGCTTTCTTCGACCAGAACAACCCGAATCCCGGTAAGTTCAGCTTTGTAGATCAGCATCTTGATAAACCGGGCATGGGGAATCTGCACGAAGTTCTGGTTGGTGCGCCGCCCCAGCCGGATGTTCTGTTTCCAGCCGTCGTTCTTGCCGATGACCAGCGTGCCAACATTGCAGAAGACCAATCCGTCAATGAACCTTCGACTGACCCGGTGCAGATAGGCATCGATCCGGCGGTTGCGTTTGTCGGTCAAGGCCGCGATACGCCACGAGGTATGCTGCCCTTCGGGGAGCGCCTGTTGAAGCCGGGCCAGTTCCTTGTTGTAGTAGTGGTTGATCGCCTTGAGCGGTCTGCCGTTAACCAGAAGCGGAGCGATGTCCGGCTGGTTGAAGGTTACAGCCGCCAGATTGTCCAACCCGATATCAATGCTGGCAATGCGGTCACAGTCCAATTCAGGATCGGATACTTCGACGATATAGACGACTTCTACCATATAGTGCGTTTTGTGCGGCACAATCCGCATCTGGTCGAATGATGCTTGCTGTGTTTCAATAACAACGTCCAATTGGGATGGTCTGATCGTGCCTTCATCACGGAACGACGCCCGGCTGATGGCCTGATCCGTGTAGGTCAGCAGGCAGCGCCCTTTGGTCTTGTGTTTGTAGCCGGGGGGCTTCGGCCTGCCCAGGAATGCTTCGGGATGTTCTTCCCAGGCTCGCAGCGCCGCGAAAAACGCCTGCCAGTTGTGATGGACCTGCTTGAGCACCCACTGCGATACCTTGCGCGGCAGCGCGCAGTAATCCGGGTCGCGCTTCATGAGCTTGTCCATCTCGGTATATGGCAGGTAGTGGTGGTGGAAAAAGTATTCCTGGCGGACCACATAGTTGGCTGTATTGTACAAATTCTTCGCCAGGAAACTCGCGTGATCAATGGCCGCCCAACGCGCATCGTGCCGGTCGATGACATGCTGTTCAGCCAACTGCATCGTGATCGTCGTCACGAGTCAATCCCTCGGTGATCCGTTCGGTTTTGCGTTTCGCGTGGTGCGAATTATACTGACACTATACATTATCGTCAGATCATCGTCCAATCGACCTTGGTGTCTATGGTTATACACAGAAATACATGAATGTCTATATTCCGTATCGGCGTTTATGACACGCTATGAAGCATTGACCCGCCCATTTTCGGAGGCTGCCCGGTGATACCCTTCGCGTTTACCCGATTCCGTCGATTCTGCTGGCGGGCGCTGCTGGCTGGAGCATTGATCACGTTGATTATGGGTCTGATCGCGGCCCGGCCCACCGCCGCCCAGGGACCGGACGCCACCGAGATCGAAGCGCTGGCGCTGCGTGTCCATGCCCAAAACCTGCGCACCCATAGTTTCACGTTCTGGATCGGCGGCAATCTGGGTGATCCCGCCAATGCCCCGCCGTATGCCCCGTTGGGCGAACCGCTCACCAACTGGACGCTGCGCGGTTTTGCCGGGGATGATGATGTGTCGTTCGAGGACGTGACGCGCCCCATGCTGCTGAACTTCTGGGCGTCGTGGTGCCCGCCCTGCCGCGCGGAATTCCCGCACCTGATCAGCGTGGCGCTTGCGCCGGACGAGCACGCTTTCGATGTGCTGTTCATCAACGTATCGGACGAGGAGCGCGACGCGATGGAATACCTCGCGCAGCACACGCCCGACATTTACACCGTGATCGATGAAGGCAACCGCCTGTCACAGCGGGTCAGCGCCAACTCGATCCCGACCAGCATCCTGATTGATACCGACGGCACGGCGCTGGCGATCCACATAGGCATCCTGACGCCCACTCTCTCGGACTTTCTGGACGCAGTGGCCCAGGCTCCCGGCGTGGGGACGTTCGTCGCTGCCGATCACGAGGATGTGTCGCTGGCAGCGGACCTGCTGCCGGTGGATGCCACCGCCGCCGCGCCGGTCCCGTTCAACGAACAGGTGCGGGGCATACTCACCGCCGCCGATCTCCAGCATGTGTACCGCTTCGAGGGACAGGCGGGTGATATGATCGGTATCACCATGCAGGCCGATAGAGGACGCGGCTCGGAGTTGGACGCTTACCTGGTCCTGATGACGGCGGACGGCGAGCGGTTGGCCGAAAATGACGATGCCGCCGATTTCAGCCAGGATTCGGCGCTAGAGGTCACGCTCCCGGCGGACGGTGTGTATCTCGTAGTGGCAACCCGCTTTTTAGAGGCGGACGGTTTTGGGGATGGTGACTATATCCTGCAAATCAACCGGACGCCCGCCGGTGAATCCGCCGCGCCGCCCATCCAGGGACCGGGCCAGGACCCGAACCAGGATGACTCCAACCCCAACCACCTGAGCTACGGCGAAACGGTGCAGGGCCGCATCAGTGGCAACGATCCGCGCCAGCTCTATTCCTTCGAGGGCCGCGCCGGGGACGTGATCACGCTGACCGTATCGCATAATCCGAACGGCGCGCCGCTGCGCATCGAGGTCAAAGATTCGCATGTACACCGGCTGGCCGTCAGCGAGGAATCGATAGACGGGGCGGGCGCGCTGGCCGATCTCGAACTGCCGGAAGATGGCCGTTACCATGTGACGGTGATGCGCGCGCGCGGTGATGACACCGAGTACATGACCTTCACGCTGACGCTGGCCGCCGCCGGGTACGAGTCCGGGAGCGTTGACCTGCCGCCGGGTGATATGACGCTGGCCTACGGTGATACGGCAGCCGGGACGATTTCCAACGAACAGCCCGAACAACGGTGGATGTTTGCCGGGCAGCAGGGAGACGTGATCGCCGTCGTGATGGCGCGCGACGACGACGCGGACGGCAGCCTGGACGGTTATCTGCAACTGGTCGGGCCGGATGGCGGCGTATTGGTCGAAGTGGACGACAGCCCCGATAACGTCATGCCCACCCTCACCGGCTACGTCTTGCCCGAAGACGGCATCTATACCCTGGTGGCGACACGCTTCGGGTTCGCCAACGGGTTCTCGACCGGCGCGTATACGCTGGCGCTCACCCAGACCGGCAGCGCCGCCACCGGCCCCGCCGTGCCCGATGGCGCGGGCCAGCGCTGGATCGATCCCGCCAATCTGCCGCCCGGCACGCGCTGGATCACGTACAACGAACCCGCTACCGGCACCATCAGCGGCGACCACTTCGAGGACTGGTACACCTTCCGGGGCCGCGCCGGGGACGTGATCACGCTGCGGTTGGTGGCGGAAGCGCCCGGCGACCTGGACACCTTCCTGATCCTGACCGACCGCGCGGGTTACGAACTGGCGATCAATGATGATCAGGACGAGACAAATCACGACGCCGCGATCAGTGATTTTGAACTGCCCATCGACGGCGTATACATGGTCCGCGCCACGCGCTACGGCTTTGAGAACGGGCCATCCAGCGGCAGTTACACGCTGCTGATCGAAACCGACGCCGAGCCGGTCGGCCTGGGCAGCGAAGACGCGATCCCGCTGCCAGACGGCGAACTGGTTACGGGCGAACTGAGTTTTGATACCCCGCTGGACCGCTACACTTTCGAGGCCAGCGCCGGGGAGCAGGTGACAATCAGTATGTTGTACACCAAAGGCGGTATTGCAGCCGGGCTGATGCTGCGCGGACCGGACGGCGAAGAACTCGGCAGCGGTTCGCCCTGGGGCGTGACCGGCCCTGAAATCCGCCTCAACCGGGTGCTGATTCCCGCCGATGGCACCTATACGCTTGATGTGCGCCTGGATAACCTGAATACCACCGGGGGCTACCGGCTGCTGATGCTGCGCAGTCCCGCGCCGGAGGTGGTTCCCGGTGCATTTGTGCCCGCCGCAGGGCCGGATATCGAGTTGGTGCTGGTGTGGGCCGGGTCCGCCGACCTGGACCTGATCGCTTACGCGCCCTTTATCGAAACAATCCCGCCGGTAAACTGGCAGTGGATCAGCGCGAACAATAACTGTGTCGATCTCGCGCCCGCGCCGCTGGAACAGCGCACCGTCCCGGCCACTACCGCCGTATCAGGCCGCTATACGGTTTCGATCCGGTATTCTTACGACTGCGGCGGGATGGGCCAGCCGGTGCCGTTCACGCTGGCGATTGTGATCAACGGTGAAGTGGTGGACCTGATCAACGGCACGCTGCCCCGCGAGGGCGACAGCTACTCAACGAGCTTCGATTACCGCCGGTAAATGTTTCGCCTCACCCCCTGGCCCCCTCTCCACAACGTGGAGAGGGGGAATTATGTCTGCGTACAGTCCCCCACACCGCGTAAAAGAAATTTGCCCCGCGCATGATGCGCCCTTAACCCGCCGCGCCTATCGTAAGAATACGGTACGGATTTTCCCGTCGTATGACCCCTGCTGACCCTTTATCACGTCGTTACAGTGTGATAAACTAAGAGTATCCGGCATGTTATCCGATTTTGTGTGAAAAATAGTATTATACTAATATAGAAAGCGTTCGGTTCAGGACACAAAGCGATGATCGAAGGACATGTTCTACTCTTAAATGGGGGCACCTGGGAACCACTCACGGTTGTCAGCATCCCGCGCGCCATCAACCTGCTGCTGGCGGGCAAGGCGACCGTTGTCGA
This sequence comes from Anaerolineae bacterium, assembly GCA_016934195.1. Taxonomy (GTDB): domain Bacteria; phylum Chloroflexota; class Anaerolineae; order Aggregatilineales; family Aggregatilineaceae; genus JAFGTJ01. The sequence goes on from JAFGTJ010000331.1 coordinate 6,334, forward strand.
GGAAACGGGCCGTTTTTTGCGCACGGTGCGCGATAAATTCCCGGTTCCCTCGGTGATCGCGCTGCACCACTATATTAATGTGCCACGCCGTCACGCCAACTGGAGCCGCCAGGGAGTGCTGGCGCGCGATAACTACACCTGCATTTACTGCGGGGCGGTGGTCGGCAGCATGGGCAAAAATAAGCTGCTCACGCGGCGCGATATGACGGTCGATCACATCCTGCCCGTGTCTCGCGGGGGGAAAAATACGTGGTCGAATACGGCCTGCGCGTGCTTTGCCTGCAATCACCGCAAGGGCAGCCGGTTGCCGGGTGAAGCAGGTATGAAATTGCTGTGGGAACCCAAAATCCCGCGCACCAGCTACCTCGTGATCGAGATGGGCAGCGGCCCGGATAGCTGGAAGCGTTATATCGAGATCGGGCAAACCGCGAGCTAAGCCGCTCTGTCCCGCAGGCGATCCTGTTGGCACAACCCAAATGGGACGCAGATACACGCGGATAAACACAGATTAAAAAATCGGTGTCTATCTGCATTCTGAAACACGTTGATGTTGTTGGCGAATTTAATGGGGCTGCAATTTGTAGGGGCGCTGCTTGCCGCGCCCCCGGCAAAAGAAACAGGGCGCAGCAAGCAGCGCCCCTACGCCCGCAATTCGCCAACGGCGTCACGGCAGGCACCCCGGCAGGAACGCATTGGCCGCGATCTCCGTCAGCGCGCCCGATTCCACGTCCAGCGACCAGATTTCAGGCTGCGCGCTGGACTCGACCAGCGAAAAGCGCTGGAATATGATCTGCGCATTGCCCGGTGTGCCGTCCACCGCCCAACAGGGCGCGGCGTGGGTATAGGCGGCATCTTCCACCAGCGGCGCGACGTCGCCCGATTCCACGTCCAACCAATAAAGCTGCATTCCGCCGGTGTACCGGGCGTCCAGGTAGCGGCGTGCCAGGATCATCTCCGTCCCGTCCGGCGACCAGACCGCCAAACTGTCCTCGACTGCCGCATCCTCCGGCCCACTGAGGCGACGGCGTATCCCGGTATCCAGGTCGGCCAGTTCCAGGTGGGTGTAAAACTGTTCGCCCAACGCGCCGCGCACCAGCACCGGGTAAACCAACTGCCTGCCGTCCGGTGAAAAATACCCGGTGACGCCCTGCCGACTGGCGATCACGACATATTTTCCAGTAATTTCCCCTGCCGCGAACTCGTGCAGGCGAATTTCCCCCGCGCCAGGATCAAACACCGCGAGCCGCGCCCCGTCCGGCGACCAGGACGGATCACTGCCCAGGATCGCTGGGTCCTCGAACAATAACCGGGTGTCCAGCGTCGCCAGGTCCACGATCCAGACGCGGCTGCCGGAACCGGAATCGCGGCGCTGGTAGGCAATCTGCGCGCCGTCCGGCTTCCAGGTAGGCCCGGAGCACAACGCCGCCACGCAGCGCGTGATCGGGCGCGTGATATCCGTTTCCAGGTCATACAGCCACAGGTCGGCGGAGCCGTCGGCGTTGTTTTGAGAATACGCGATCTGGTTCCCGCCGGGACTGATCGCGTAATCCTCGATACCGTGTTCCGCCCCGGTGAGCGGGCGCGTTTCCCCGGTGACGAGATCGGTTAGATACAGGTTCGGGGCGTAGGCGTCCGCCGGGGCAAGGTAGATCACACGCGGGTGCTGCGCCGTGTCCGCGTCCGTGTCGCCGCTGAACGGCCCGATCAGGACGAAAACCAGCGCGATCCCGATGAGCAGCAGTTCCAGCAGCAGGATCAGCGCGAACACCGTCCGCCGCTGGACGAAACTCAAAACGCGCGTGCTCAGGTGAGTGAGTGTGTCCAAGTACATGATGCTCCTGTATGGTTCGTCCCGCCATTATACCGGGTCCACGAACGAGTTGATGCTGATTTGTGGCGCGTGCGTAACAAACGGCCTCACCCCCCGGCCCCGACGCAACCGCAGGTTGCGCCTCCATTCAAAATGGAGAG
>JAFGTJ010000043.1 GCA_016934195.1 Anaerolineae bacterium
TCGGCTCACCGTTAAGCCCCTCTCCGCTTGCGGGGAGGGGTTTGGGGAGGGGCTAATCACCGATCACGCTATTTTGTAGTCCTACCTGTGGTACGGGATAAAAGAAAAAACGCCCCCATATCATATTGCAGAGCGTTTTGCCTCGTAACCAGAGTGTGGACCTGAGGAGGCTCGAACTCCTGACCTCTACAGTGCGATTGTAGCGCTCTCCCAAACTGAGCTACAGGCCCAATCTATTGAGCAGAATTGTAGCAGTCTGACCGGGCGCTGTCAAGGATATTCTAGCCGCGCCGCGCCGAGTCAGGCGACGGGCCGGGCCGGGACACGACCACTACCAGCGTCCGCGCCAGCTTATCATGCCAACCCTGCCGCCGGGAATCGATCACCGCCCAGGCCCACCCCATCCCGAACACGAACGGCAGCGAGTTGATCACGTAACCCAGGTAGCGCAGCAGCGCGTCCGGTGTCTTGAGCGGGCTGCCGTCCACCTTGACCACGCGAATCCGCATCAGCATTTTTCCCGGCGTTTGCCCATTTCGATCCACCAGGAAATACCACTCATACGCCGCCCACAGCGCCAACCACAGCACCCCACCCGTCGCCGCGCTGGAACCGATCAGCAGGAATGACTCGACCAACACCAGGATCATCGCATCCACCAGGAACGCCAGTCCACGCGGAAACAATCCTGCCAGGACCAGCGACGTGGTGGTAGGTGGCGCGACAGGCAATGAAAGCCGCACAGGACGCAATCTGACGGGGGCGGCACCGGCAGCCTGTGGGGGCGTAGCCGCGCCGGTATCATCACCAGCAGGATCAACGGCCTGCGCATCGTCATCAGGCGGCGGCGCGGGCGCAGGCAGCACAGGGTCGCCAGGATGGGCAATATCTTCGGGGGATTCGGGTAACATCAGATGGCCTTTGGCAGAGTAGCCTTTTACAGATAGTCCGGCTTTGGGTAGAATCGTCCTGTAGTATAACGCCACAGTCAGCGGGGGCACAATGAGTCAGGGGAATCTTATGACATCACAACCCTTTCACAGTCACGCGGACGGCTACGTCCGGTGGCTGCGCGAGCAGGTCGGCTCACAACTGATCTACCTTGTTTATGCCGCCACGCTGGTTTTTGACGACGACGGGCGCATCCTGATCCAGCGCCGCTATGATTTTGACTGGCTCGGCATTCCCGGTGGCGCGCTCGAACTGGGCGAGGGCCTCAAGGCGTGCGCGATCCGCGAAACGCGCGAGGAAACCGGCCTGGACATCGCAATCGAACGGCTGGTAGGCGTCTTCAGCCACCCGGATTACAACCTGCTGTATCCCAACGGCCACCGAGTCCAACAGTGGACGGCGTGTTTTGTCGGGCGTCCGGTCGGCGGGAGCCTGTACGCCGACGGCGGCGAAACGCTGGACGTCTACTGGCTGCCAGTGGCGGAAGCGCTGCCCCAGTTTCCACCCGCGTACCGAGCGATGGTGCGCGCCGCGCTGGAGTCGCCAGACGCCGCCGTGCTGGAACCGGTCTATACCCAGGAACCGCTCCGGCCCCATTATCCCATCCTGCGGGAACACATCACCCACGACCGGATTATCCTGCCGGGCGCGATGGCCGTGATCCGGGATGATACGGGGCGCGTACTGGCCGCGCGGCGTTCCGACGATCACCTGTTGGACATACCGGGCGGATTCTGTGACCTGGGCGAAACGACCACCGCCACCGCGATCCGCGAAGCGCGCGAGGAAACCGGCCTGGAGATCGAGCCGGTGCGCGTGATCGGCGTCTACAGCGAGCAGATGCGCTACACCTATCCCAACGGCGATCAGGTACACGGCGTCGGGATCGCGTTCGAGTGCCGCATCACGGGCGGAACGATCAAGGCCGACGGCGACGAAATTACAGAATTACGCTTCATGACGGTCGAGGAACTGGCCGCGCAGCCCGCCCCGCCGGGAATGCGCGGTATGAAGCAGTTGTGGGATGATATCCAGCATCCAGAGGCATGGCCGGTGATCCGGTAGGAATAACCTATGTTTGACACGCAACGCGAAACACCCCGCACCCTTGACCGCCTGTGGCCGCGCCTGGAACCGCTGCTGCCCGACGCCGACGACCGCGCCACCTTCCGCGCGCGGCTGGACCAGTATTTGCCGGATTTGCTCGGCCTGCTGGTCGAACTATACGGGAGCCGTTATGACTTTTTCTGGCACCTGGAACAGATTCTCGGCGCGGCGGCGCGCAGTTACGCGGCCCGGTCCGCCGACCTGAAAATACTCGACCGCCAGCGTGAAGCCGATCTGCTGTGGTATCAGGGTGAGCGCATGTTGGGCGGGGTATGTTACGCGGACCTGTTCGCCGGGAATCTGGCAGGCGTTCGCAAGAAAATGCCCTATTTCAAGGAACTGGGGCTGACCTACCTGCACCTGATGCCGCTGTTTGCCCAACCGGACGGCGACAACGACGGCGGTTACGCGGTCAGCAACTACCGCGAAGTGGACCCCAAGATCGGCACGACTGCCGGACTCGCGGCGCTGGCCGCCGACCTGCGCGAAAACGGGATTAGTCTGGCGCTGGATTTCGTGTTCAACCACACCGCCGATAATCACGACTGGGCTAAACGCGCATTGGCGGGCGATCCCGATTACCAGGACTTTTACCTGATGTTCCCGGATCGCGGCCTGCCGGACCAGTACGAA
>JAFGTJ010000044.1 GCA_016934195.1 Anaerolineae bacterium
GCTCACCGTTAAGCCCCTCTCCGCTTGCGGGGAGGGGTTGGGGGAGGGGCTAACCACCGATCACGCTATCTTGTAGTCCTACCTACGCATTAAGTTAAGGGGAAAACCGAACATTTTTGCCGGTGATTGTCGCGCGGTTAGCCTCACCCCCTGGCCCCCTCTCCATAACGCTGCCGACCTCCGGTCGGCGCTATGGAGAGGGGGAAAACAGCACGGCATCAAGTCCCCTCTCCGCCAGCGAAGCGCAGGGGAGAGGGGATTTAGGGGTGAGGCTACTCCGCGCCGATGGTCCAGAGTTGCAGCACGCCGCCCTTTGAAGTCGTCACGATGCGCGCCGCGTCCGCGTCCAGTTTGGCAAGACCGAGCATCTGGTCCGGCATCACGTCAGCCTGCGCGATGGGCTGGCGCGTGACGGCATCCCACAGGATCAGATGCACGTCGCGCCCAACCGTAATCATCCGGGAGCCGTCGGCATTGAAGATCACGCCCTTCACGCCGTAGTTGTGCCGCTCGCCCTTCACCGACTCGATCAGCTTATAGGTGGCCGGATCGTAGAAATTGATGAACGCGCCGGGGAAAAAGCCCGTATCGCCGTACAGCATCAGCGCGCTGCCGTCCGGCGTATAGTCCAGATATTCGCCGCCGGTCTGACTCGACCGGTCGATCTCCTGGAGAATTTCGCCGGTCGCCGCGTCCAGCACGTACAGCGCCTTGTACGCCACGCCGATGATCTGCGTATCGTCCGGCGAGAAGATCAGGTCAATCACTTCGGTTGCCAGTTCGGTGAGCCATACCTCGTCGCCGGTCGCCGCATCGATCACCCACACGCCAAACGGCGTTTGTCCCTGGCGGGCCGACAGCGCCAACCGGGTATTGTCCGAATTGAACGCCAGCGCGCCGATCATGGCCGCCTGCTCGACGGCAAGCAGTTCTTCCCAGGTGTCCGTATCCACCACCAGCAGCATTTTGTCCCGCGTACACGCCGCCAGCCGCGATCCGTCCGCGCTCAGGGTCAGGGAGTTGTCGGAAATACCGCCGCTCAACGTGACGGTTTCCAGCAGCGAACCGTCCGCCGGATCGAGCAGGTGCAGGCGCGAGCTGCTCCACTGGCGCGCAATGATCGCGCTGAAATCGGGCAGCACCAGCGGCGGTTTGTCCAGCACCAACAGGTCCGCCGCGCTGATTTCGTCCCTGGTTTCGGCATCAAACATCACCAGCCGCAGCCCGTCTAACGCGACGGCTTTGCTCTCATCCGGGCTGAGGATGCCGCCCTTGACCCGGTATTCTGCCACCAGTTCGCCCGTTGCCGGGTCGATCTTTTTAATCGTGTAGCCGTCCGAAATGATCAGGTTGCCCGCCGGGTCGTAGCGCAGATCGTCCCTGACGCGCTCCTCGCCGCCTTGAAACACGATCTCGCCGCTCGCCAGATCAAACACCAGCGGCGGCTGTGATTCCGTGCCCGCCGCGAGATAGGCATCATCCGGACTGAACGCCACAAACGACGCCGCCCGCCGGTCATCGCCGTACAGCAGCAGCGTTTGTTCGCCCGCGTCGCGCGCGTAAACGTGTACGCCGTCACTCATCGCCCACGCCACCAGATTGTTATCCCCGCTGATGGCGATCCGCACCGGCTTCCCTTCGATGTCGATCTTCTCCACCACGTCCAGCGTGGCGGCGTCCCATAGGTAAATGGCTTCATACACGGCCCCGGCCACCAGCGATCCGTCCGCGCTGTAAACGGGCAGATTCACGCGCTCCTGTCCGGTGGCGGCTTCCGCGATGCGCTCGCCGGTTGCCAGGTCCCACAAATGAATAAACTGGGTGGGGTTCAGGAAGTCCGGCACATCCACGTTGGACGTGGCCAACCGTGTCCCGTCCGGGCTGTAGGCGCTGCTCCACGCGCCGCCCTTGATACGCAGCAGCGTTGGTTCCGCGCTGAGATCGGCAGCGTCATACAGCAGCAACCCCGCCCCGGCGCTCACCGCGACCTGCTGTGAATCTGGCGACCACGCGATATTACGGATGGTGCCCGTACCGATTAGCACTTCCTCGGTCGCGTCCAACGCGGCAATTTCCGCCACGTCGGGCGCGGGTTCCTCGGTTGGGGTGGGGGGGACGGGTTCGTCGGTCGGTTCGGGCGCATTGTCTACTTCAGCGAGGGAGTCCTGATCGCCGTCACCGTTATCACTATCGCCGTCATCGCCGCCGCCGCACGCGGCCAGCGCCAGGATGAGGGCCACTGCAAAAACTAACAAGAAGAACCAAAGTTTACGCGCTTTCATTTAATTAGCCTCCTGCCAAAGAAAGAAAGTATTTAAGTATATAACAAAATTCGAGGTGGCGCGTCAGGATAACAGAGCGGGCGGAGAATCAAAAACAGGACGCAGATACACGCAGATAAACACAGATCAAAGCAAAAAAATCTGTACCAATCCGCGTGTATGTGCGTCCTGAAACAACCGCTACAGCAGGTCGTCGGGATCGTCGCCCTGGGCGAAGCTCACCCCGTCGATGAAGCCGCGCGCCCGTTCGGTGTAGGGGTAGCGGTCCAGGTACTCCCAGAAGGCCGGGCTGTGATTGGGGTGCTTGCGGTGGGCCAGTTCGTGCGCGACGATGTAATCCACCACGTAATCGGGCCAGGACTTAATGCGGTCGCTGATGCGGATATCGCCGTCGGTCGCGCCGCCGCTGGTGCAGCTACCCAATCGGCGCTGCATATTGTCAACCCATCGAATGGTATGCCACTTAAGTTCGCCGTTGAAACACTCGCGGTTGATGCGGCGCGCGCGCGCTTCGAGATCATCATCGTTGCGGCGGCGCGCGCTGGCCCGTGATTTGAGCACGCGCGCGATGATGTCTTCCACCATGCGGTCCAATTCGGCGGCGGGCAGCCGTTCCGGTGCGCGAACCTGGATGGTATGCTGGCTGACTGTCCACCGCACCGATTTTGTCAGCCGCCGGTCGCGCAGCACCTCGACGGTGAGCGTAAACGGTCCGTCCTGCACCTGCCGGACCGGTTGTGATTCGCGTTTTTTTATGACACGTTTTGCCATGTGGTGTCCCCGTCATATCTCCACACAAAAAAAAACAACGCCGTTCGTGACCTTAACGGCGCTGAATTTTATAGGGTCTACCGGAATTATCCAACAGGCTGGCCGGTAGCGCAGCCTACCCAGTCGCGGCAATCACTTCAAACAGACTGCGCGTATCTGCCGTCGGCTTGATGCCAAACATGCGGTGAAGCGTTTCTTCCAATTTGCGGTACTGTTGGACAGCGTCGGCGATACGGCCCTGCTGGAAGTAAATCGTCATCACGTCCTGGTGTACATCTTCCCAATCCGGTTTTTCGCGCAGCGCGCGCAGCAGATAACCAAGCGCCGGTTCCATTTCGTCCAGCGCCAGATGATAACGGCCTAACCCAATCAGGGCCTGCGCGTACTTGTGTTTGAGTTCATCGCGGCGGGCCGTCACCCAGGGCGTATGGATATACGGCAGATAATGCGAGCGGTACAACTGCACGGCCCGGTACCAATTGGCGGGCTTGGCTTCTTCGTTCTCAATCGCTTCGGCTACCAGATTCTCGAACAGGCGCGCGTCGTAATGTATGGACAGGCGCGGCGATGGGACGTAAAAACCAGATGAGTAATTGGTCAGTTCGTAACCCAGTCGTTCACTGATTTTTCTCTTGGTTACATGAAAGACGTTAGTTGCTTCCTTCACAGACATTTTCGGCCAGAAAATGTCGAAGATTTCATCTCTCGTAACCATTGTGTGGTCAACGAAGTAATAGAACAGATGGCGCGGCAGCGATCCGTCCCAGCGTGTAACCGGGCGACCGTCGATGTACACATGCCCGCCGGACAGGGCGAACACTTCCAACTGGCCGAGTTTCTGATCTTCGCCGTAGATGCCATTCCCAAGCGGTCCCCGGTTGCCGACTACTCCGACCTGACCGGCGTGCAGCATATCATTCCAGGGTTGCAGATTGAGCAGGCGAGCGTTGATCACAATCTGGGCATGGCCGGGCATGTAGTTGGGTAATGCGCGGAAGAAACGGCCCATTTCCTTGGACGGTTCCAGATTATCAAACATGTCAAGCAGCAGCATGTAGGGTTCGGAGCGCAATGTAGCGAGGTCGGCCCCAAAAGTTTCGGCCAATTCTTCCGGCTCAGGGCGGTTATTGAGGGCCTGGCGAGTCTGACTCCCAAAGCCTTCCGGGAAGCTCGGATCGGTGATCATGTTATCCAGCCAGGATTTGATCGTATTATCGTGTTCACTCAAACCATAATACACGATATTTTGCTGGTAAGTCTCTAAAAATAGTCCTACCAGCGCGGATCGGCCTCTATGCCTGGGATATATGATCACGATAGGCTTACCGCGCATGTCGCGCTCAAACTCTTCTAGCGACAGCTCGGCAACCCCTTCAACGTACTTCAATACAGCCATAATGTTTTACCTCATTGTATATAGGCACGGATACCGGGAGTCTTAGAATAAATTAGGGGCGAACTTACCCGTGCAAAAACCATCACACACCCATTCGCTTACAGCACGCTACTACAGCATACTTATCCCCGCAAATACCGATAACCGCACGCCCCCGCGCGGTTAAAAAATTTTATCTCGGTCCCCACGACCTCTAAATATCTAGATAACCCTCCTTTATGTTACCGCAACTTTGTTTAATTTGTCAATAAACCAGAATGAAACTATCTTCCGTTATGCCACTTGTAATGTTATGTCTATCAGTTTCTTGATTATAGCATACAATCAAAACGTTGTTAATGCCTCGCTGTTCCTAATTTTATTTTGCTTCGCTGCCCCATAATAGATACACCGTTGCGCGCCTTCTGGCTTGCTGTATTATATATTGGCCTCAATTATCCAGAACCGAATCAGGTGGGCGATGCTAAAATTCGCATCAAATAAAATCGGTAAAATCTATTAAGGAGGTTATTTTTCGATGAGCAGTTATATAAACCGCTACACCGCGCTCCTGACATTCACCACCATCCTGATCGCCGCGCTCCTGTTCGACGCGGGTGGTCCGGTTTTGGGCCAGGGTCCCGATCCAGAACCGACGCTCGGCGGCGACAGCGCGGCGGATTACCTGGCGCGGGCGACTCACTTCGCGTACACCGTATTTGATACCCCGGCAGCGATTGCCGACGCCACCGCCGCGATCAACCTTGACCCGGCCCTGCTCGATGCTTATATATTGAGAGGGCAACAATTTCTGTGGATGTCAATGCCCGTTCAGGCCGCCGCCGACTTCAACGAAGCGCTGAAACTCGACCCGGACTCGACGGCTGCTCTCGTTGGGCGCGCTGAGGCGCTATTTTTCAATCCATTCCTGGGAGCCGATATCGCGCTGGCCCAGGCCGACCTTAACCGCGCGCTGGACCTGGACTCGGACAACGCCGCCGCGCTGACGCTCCTGGGACTGCTGGCGTTCAACGTCGCGCTGGAAATCGACGAGGCCGACGCGCTGTTTGCCCGTGCCATCGAAGCCGACCCCGCCTACGCGCGCGCCTACATGGAACGCGCCACCGCGCAGGCGCTGCGCGGGCGCGGGTCCGCCGAAGCATTGAGCAACATCCAACAAGCCGCTGACCTGTGGGGTGACTCGCCGTTTGGAGTCAATGCGCGGGCGATCTGGCTGCTGGATACGGGCGATACCGAAGCCGGGTGGGACGAATACCAGCGCGGTATCGCGCAGTTCCCTCATTTTCCGCTGCTTTACTCTTGGGCCAGCGCCCGCGCTGGAGACATCTCCGACCAATTGGCGCTGATATCCGCTGCGGTGGACCTCGCGCCGGAAAGCCCGATCCTGCTCCTGGCACGCGGTACGCTCTATGGCAATAACCGGGAATTCGATCTA
>JAFGTJ010000045.1 GCA_016934195.1 Anaerolineae bacterium
AAGCCCAGGCCCTTGCCGACGTCGCCCGTGCCGATGTTGCTGGTCATGATCCAGCAGGCGTGGCGCGCATCAATGTTCGCGCCCAGCGAATCGGACAGACGCCCCTCATCGAACACTTGCAGGAAAATGTCGAACACTTCCGGCGCGGCTTTCTCGATCTCGTCCAGCAGCACCACGCTGTAGGGCTTGCGGCGCAGCGCTTCGGTGATCTGCCCGCCCTGCTCCATACCCTTGTAACCGGGCGGCGCACCGATCAGGCGCGCGACGGTGTGCTGATCGTGGAACTCCGACATATCCAGCCGGATCATGGCGTCTTCGTCATTAAACAGGAATTCGGCCAGGGCTTTGCCCAGTTCGGTTTTACCGACACCGCTCGGTCCCAGAAACAGGAACACCCCGACCGGGCGCTTGGGATCGCCCAACCCGGCGCGGTTGGTCTTGATCGCGTCCGCGACGATGGTCAGAGCGTGATCCTGCCCGATCACGCGCCCGCGCAGCGTATCGGCCATCTTTGCGAAGCGCTGGCGCTCGTTGGCGGTCAGTTCGCTGACAGGAATCCCGGTCCATTCGCTGAGCACTTCGGTGATCGTCTTGGCGGTGACTTTATAGAAGCGCTCGGTATCGGCTTCGGGGGTGAGAACGGGCGTTTTCGTGTCGGGTTTGGCGCTGGGATCGGCATCCGTCCCAATCTGGCCCTGATCCTTGCCGTTATCTGCGGCTTCGGCGGTCGTATCGGCGGCAGCTTTAGCTTTATCTTCAGCCTTAACCTCGTCCGGGCTTTGGGACTGGATCACCAGCCGGGCGCAGGCTTCATCCAGCAGATCAAGCGCTTTATCCGGCAGGCGGCGGTCGCGCATGTAACGGTCCGAGAGCCGCACGGCGGCCTCGCGCGCTTCCGGCGTGATCACGACCTTGTGGTGTTCCTCGTAGCGCTGGTAACTGTGTTCCACCACGACCAGGGCTTCGGCTACGCTCTGTTCGTCAATGTCAATGGTGCGGAAACGCCGATCCAGGGCCGGGTCTTTGGCGATGGCTTTGCGGTATTCTTCAAAGGTGGTCGCACCGATGCAGGTAATTTCACCGCGCGCCAGCGCCGGTTTGAGGATGTTGGCGGCGTCCAGGTTGCTGTCGATGGTATCACCCGCGCCGACGATGGTGTGAATCTCGTCGATGAACAGGATCACTTCCGGCGCGTTTTTCACCTCGTCCACAATGCCGACAATACGTTCCTCGAACTGCCCGCGCAGGCTGGTTCCCGCCACCAGCATCCCGATTTCCAGGCCGACGATCCGCCGGTTGTGCAGGAATTTGGGCGCGGTGTTGTGCGCGATGTTGTAGGCCAATCCCTCGACGACCGCCGTCTTGCCCACGCCCGAATCGCCCAACAGCAGTGGGTTGTTTTTCTTGCTGCGCGTCAGGGTGCGGGCGACCATGCGAATCTCGCGTTCGCGCCCAATCGCCGGGCTGATTTTGCCGCGCCGGGCCTGTTCGGTCAGGTCGCGCCCGTATTTGTCCAGCAGCGGCGTTGGCATCCGGCGGCCTGAGTGATTGGTATCCTCGTCCAGCAGCGCGGCGATAGAGGAGTCCATGTCGCCCAACAGGAACTCGTCAAAATCGCCCTGCTCGCTGCCGTCTTCGATCACGTCCAGCAGCCGTTCGATCCAGCGCACCATATCCACGTTATGCCGGATTAACTGCCGCGCCGCGATTCCCTCGCCTTCTTGCAGCAGGGCCAGCAGGACCTGTTCCTCGGTGACAAGGCGATCCCCGGAATCGTCGGCCAGGTACACGGCCATCGACAGGACGCGGTGCGTGCGCGGCGTGAGCGGCGGCGTATCACCTACCGCGTCATCGCCCGCGCCAACCACGCGCCGGATCAGGTTGCGAAACTCGCGGGGTTCCAGCCCGGCCTCGACCAGCATCCGGCTGGACGCACTGCCGGGAATCTGGGTCAGGGCAATGAACAGGTGCTCGGTGCCGATGTAATTATGACGGAGGCGGGCCGCTTCTTCTGCCGCGCCTTCTAACAGCGGGCCGCACCGTTTCCGAATTTCCTGTTCGCTGATATCGAGTGGCGACTGTGGCATTCATTCCCCCACTGAAAATACTGGTGGCTGGTTTGATGCCGAGTATACCAAGTTTGCGCAGCGCGCCGTAATTTTGCACCCACGTGCTGTAGATATGGCCGAAGTGCTACGCTGTTACAGCATCACCTTGCCGCCGTCCACGTTGATCGCCTGCCCGGTCAGGTAGCGCGCGCCGTCCGAGCACAGGAACAATACCAGCCCTACCACGTCCGCCGGAGTGCCGAGCCGCCCCTGGGGAATATCGGCCAGCCATTTTTCTAACTGGGCGGAATTGCTGCGCGATTCGGCGGTCATCTCGGTTTCGATCACGCCGGGGCAAACGGCATTCACGCGAATCCCGTAGGCGGCGAATTCGCGCGCGCACTCTTTGGTAAACCCGATCAGCCCGGCTTTGCTGGCGACGTAGCTGGCCCGGTTGGGCAGCGGGATATTATGCCCGGCAATCGACGCGATGTTGACGATCACGCCGCCGCCTGCCGCCCGCATCCGTTCCCCGGCGGCCTGACTGGTATAGAACGCGGCGCTCAGGTTAACGTCCAGCGTGCGCTGCCATTCCGCGACCGGCGTTTCCAGCACCGGGGTTTTGTACTCGATCCCGGCGTTGTTAACCAGGATATGCGGGCCGCCCAGGTCGGCGGCGATCTGGTCGATCATGGCCTGGACCGCACCGGGATCGCTCACGTCCGCCGGGTACGCCTGGGCCGCGCCGCCCAATTCGGCGGCGGTCCGCTGCGCGCTGGTCGCGTCGATATCGTTGACGGCGACCACCGCCCCGGCCTCGACCAATCCGCGCGCAATCGCCTTGCCGATGCCGCGACCCGCGCCCGTTACCAGCGCGACCTGCCCGGTTATAGTCACTGAGAACATGCGGTGTCCCTTCCTTTTTAAAGGTTGCAGAGTATCCGATATGGGGAGTCGTTAGAGGTTTTACACAGGTTTGA
>JAFGTJ010000332.1 GCA_016934195.1 Anaerolineae bacterium
CGGAGCAGTTGCCGGGATCGCTGCTCAAAAAGGCGTTCCTCGAACGCCCGGTTGGATTCACGAATGGCGCTGATAAACCCGTCATGCGCGATCTCGCACCAGTCGGCCCCGGCGCGCGGCTCTACCCGGATGATGTGCAAGTGATCCAGCACGTTAACGGCGGTGTTGGGAATGCCTTCGGTTTCGCGTTCCCCCTTATAGACGATACCGCGCGTCCCGGCGGGCGTGATCATTTTCTCGTCGAACCAGCGTCGCAGCTCGTGCTCGGGCACGCCCGTTTTCTGGACCGTATCGCGAATACACGCATCATAAAAGTTGGACAACGCCTGCTCGACATCACCAAACGCGGCCAGGTGCTCCCCGGTGATCGTGCCATCTTCGGAGGCGTGCTGCTGCCAGTATTCCCACAGCGCATGGGCCACTACCTGAAGTTGAACCGGCTCCACAAACTCCGATTTCCCCTGGGGCAGCGTGACCAACTGTTCGATCAGGCGTTCGGCCACGCCTTCGGCATAGGTGACGCCCCGTTCCAGCACCGGCTCCTCAAGCGCGCTGTAGGCCGCCTGCTTGTCCAGCTTTTCCAGCCGGAAATGGGCGGTGAGGCGCGTCGGGATGTGGTGCAAATAGGGTTCCAGGCTGCCGACGTAATCTTCGCGCATGGCGATCAACGCCCAACGCGGCGTATCGCGCAGCACTTCGCCCATCTGCGCGAAAAAGACCTCTTTGGCCTCGCGGTCGAGCGGGTCCACCGTCAGGATTTCCTCGAACTGGTCAAAGATCAGTAGTTCGTCCGGCAGGCGATGTGGATCGGTGGCCCGCTCAAATTCGCTGGACAGGTAATTCAGATATTCCGGCAGTGTCACGCTGCACAGTTTGAACAGATCGGTTTGATCGAGCCGCGTACCGCCCAACGAGATAATGGCGCTCAGCACGTAACGGTTGAACGTACACCCCGCCTTCAACACGGCGGGCGGCGGGTCCATGCCCACGCGGATCGGCGGCAGAATACGGAAATTTTCCGCGCGCAGCGCCGGGATCAGGGCGGCGTGGATCAGCGACGTTTTGCCCGCGCCGGAAGGCGAATGCAGCATCACGATCCGTTTGGCGATCACCAGATCGCGGAGTTCTTCGGTTTCCCAGTCGCGGCCATAAATTTTATCGCCGGTCTGGAACGAGCGCGGGCCAACGTAAGGGTTTGGCCGTTTGTTTTGCAGTTCAGCCGCCATGTTTTAGAGTCCTCCCCCGTCACGCTGCCAACGCTGCCACAGTTCTTTGAGAAAATCTTCGGCGCTGCCCCAATACACGCTGATCCGTTCGCCGAAATACTTTTCCAGGTAGCGGCGCACGCGCTCCGGCTGCTGGCTGCCCTCGGACGGATCGATCTGCACAGCCACCGATTGGTGGTAGCGGCGGCGGTAGCGCCGGTCCTCGTTCATGATACTTCGGAACAATACGCGGAAATTCCAGTCATCAATGTGAAAACCCAGAAACAGCAGCGAATTTTCGCTCAGAGCGCGGTCCACGAAGCTCGGAATATCGGTTTCGGCGTCATCGTCCACGCGCATCAGGTAATCAAAATGATCGTCTTCCGACACCACCCATGAATCCGGCTCGCGGACGTGGCCCATCAGGTAATATACCATCGGCTCGCGGACGCTCGGACGGAAACGGTCGTCGCGGCTGAAGACCGGCAATAATTCCAGTTCGCGCAAATAGTCTTTCCAGATGAAGCTGGCTTCTTTGGGCTGTTTACCGTTGGTGGCAGTCAGCGCCTCGAATAACAAGGTGTCGGGATTGGTATTGATATACACCGATACCGGCAGTTGGGACAGGATATAAAATGGGTCCTGGTTGTCCTGCTGGCGGCGGAGCGTGCCGACGTTGGTTAGCAGTTCGTCCAGTTCGGCGTATTGCAGGTCATCAGGCAGCGCGTACCGCGCGCGAATCTGGGTTTCCAGGTGGCGCTTAAGCTGGCTGTGCGGGAAATGCGGCGACTGGTAGGTCGCCAGATATTGGGCCACCTGGGGCAGCGAGTCGGTATTAACCAGCGCCGCCGGGATTACGGCTTTTTCCGCCCACCGCCGGGCGAGATCGCGCGACGATCCGAACACAAAATCGATCAGACCGGGACCCAGAATCGGCGTGCATTTCTCATCCCGGATGCTGCTGATCAGGCTGTCCCACTGCTCGAATTCCGGCTGATCCCCGGCGAAACCGGGCTGGAACCAGATCGCGCCGCCCGACAGCCGCATGAACAACACCGGCATCCAGGCATCGTCATGATCGCGCACGACTCCACGCGCCGCTGCCAATGCCTGATCAAGCTGGCCGTGATCGCGCAGTTGCTCGAAGAAAACCGGCATAAATCCGGCTACCGTGTCCATGGATACACTGTCCTGCATCGCCAGCACTGCCGGGATTCCGGCTTCCGCGAGGCGCGGCCCCAACGCGGCCAACGCGCCTTCGTCCGCGCTGCTGGGTGTCCCGCCGGTCCCGGCGCTCTCGCACGAGGCCAGCACGACCAGCATGGGACGGTCACGCGGCGGCAGGTCGCTCAGGTAATCCACCAGCGTCTGCCCTGGCACCACGTCGGCGGTGCCGTCTTCTTTTTCCAGCCAGAGGTACGGGCCAGCCGGTTCTTTGCTCAAAATGCCGCCGTGACATACCAGGTACAGGATATCGTAGCGGTCGCGCAGTGCGGCGGTGATGGCCTGGATCGACGCTTGGCCGGGCGCGGCGGGATCGCTGATAAGCTGACCGGCGAACAGATCACCCAAACCCCGTTGGGCGCGGGCCAGTTCGTCATCCACCTTAACCGGGGCCAGATCGTGGCCGCGCACACGAAAACGCCCGCCCGCAAGATCGGCAGGATTGGCGATCACGACCAGCGCCCGCAGGTCGGCTTTGGGACGCAGCTTAATCGGTCGCCAATCCGAACTGCCCAGGAAGCGCGAAAACAAAACATTCTCGCTGGTGAGCAGCCACCCGCCGTTTTCGGGATCGCGCAGCGTTTCCCACCGCAGATTGTGCAGTTCCGGCGCGCTCTGCCCTACCAGCAGCCGCACCCGCAGCGGTTGGTCTAAGCTTTGGGTCGCAGCGCGGGCGGCATCAAACGCCTTGCGGATAATGGGGTCCGCCAGCAAACCGTCGCTCAACGTCCGGCCATAGACCGCCGGCTCGAGCAGTTGAGCGCGCAGGGCCGCCGTATCGATCTGGGCCTGTCCCCGGATGGGTTGGCGTTGGGCCGCGTCATCGGGACGCCTGAAGCGCAGTTCGACCGTGTACCGGTCGGTTTCTTCCCGGTACAGGCCGATTTCAAGTTCGGGAAAATTTGCCATATACGTTCCTCGCTGCCGGGATTCTACTGCCGGAACTCTGCCAGAATATCTCGAATAAAACGCCACGCCGCCGGAATCGCCAGGATCGCGCCCGGCCCGGTCAGCAGGCCGGTCAACGCGGCAGCATTGGCAGCGGTCAGCGCCGCGATCCGAATCCACGAGCGGCGGGTGTCCAACGCCAGCGCCAGCGCGTCGCCGTGCAGCCCGGCCTGCGCCGATCCCGCACCCGCGCGCCACACGGTTGTGACACTGCCCAACCAGTTGACCTGAGTCCGCGCAACCGGCATTCCCGCCTGCAAAGTTTCTACCCAGGCGAAATACAGCAGCGCCCGCCGCGTCTGCTCGATAAAGGTCCGCGCCTGCTCAATGGTATCCTGCCAACCGCCCAACCACTCGTTGTCGGGAGAAAAGCTCCCCGGCCCGCGCGCGGCCTGGATCAGCAGGGCCAATTCGCGTTCCGGCGTGGGCAGCGGCTGATCCCACGCAAAACTGGCCGGAGCACCAGGCCGGATACTGCCGGTAAACGCCGACCAGCGCCGCCCCGCCGCAGGCAGCGCCGCCTCAAGCGTGGCGGCGGCGTTCCGGCGCTGGCCCAACAGATTCGCCGCGAACCGGGGATCGGCGGGCAGGTCGATCCGCCAGATGAGCGCGGACGGTTCAGGTTCCACGCCCACCGCAAAAGCGGCAGGATCAGCCGCGCCGAACGCTGCCGGTTCGGGGCGTGTTTCCCAGATGCCGAGCATATCCGGCGCATCGCAGCCGGTGATCTCAAAACGCGCGGGCATGGCGGCTACTTCAGGCCGGATACGCCCAACAGCCCGGCCAGCACATCCGCGACGGTCTTGATCATCGCGGCGCGGTTGGCCTGCGCCTGGGCCACCATCGCGGTGTGGACGTTCCACACGTCCTGATCTACCTCGTCGGCGTTCATCGGAACACAGATTTTCATGTCGCCGTCAAAGTTGATGCGCGTCAAGGCGCGCTGGACCGCTCCGGCGGTGAATTCTCCTTTCTGGGAGTCGAATTTAACGTCCTGCATGGCCTCGCTGACATAGGTGGCGACTTCCAGGCTGGTTACGTCGCCCATGAAGATCGCCAACTGGTTCGCCAGCCGCTTGAGCGTATCGGACAGGCTGTCACGCACCTGCCGGACCGCGTTACCGTCCAGCAAGCCGAACGAAGCCGCGTCAAAAGTTGCCGCGTCAGAAATTGCCGCGTCAAAATCCTGACTCGCTGACGCGGATTCCGATCCCGCCGGGGACACAGCCGGGAATTCTGTCGGGGGCGTTTCAATAGCGAAATCGCGCACCAGCACAACCGGTACTTTTCCGGCATGGTGCGGAACCGCCGTCAGCACCGGGCGCGGCACGCCGGGAGCCGTGTCCTCCGCCACCGGCAGGCGTACCGCCGGGTCGCCCAGGATGGCGTAACCGCGCGCGTCGTTGTTGGCGGTCCACAGGTTCGCCAGATTGTAGGGATCGGGCTGGGTGTATTCGGCCTCCTCCAATACGTTGCTCAGGACGGTAGCGATCTCGGCGTAGCGGCTGTTCATGTAATCCATCGCCGAGCCAATGGGGTGTCCTTCGACCAACCGCTTGAGCGTGCTCTCAAACGCGCCCGTTTGCATCCCGGCCTGATCCCAGCTAAACGAATAGGTCCAGGCCCGCTCAATATGGCCGATTACGGCCAGCGCGCCGCCTTTGGGATGGCCGAGCAAACGCTGTGGCAGTCCGGCGATAAACGCATGGGGCGCAATCGCGGACCGTTCCTTAAACGCCAGCTTGGAAAAGTCGTCCCAGTACGGGGTGCCCGCGCCGTAGCAGGCAAAATGAAACGTCATCATACCGAGCAGGCTGGCATCGCTGCCGATGTCCTCCCCGGCGAAGTAATGATCGCGCGCGACGGGGCGCGGGTTGCGCGGACCGGGCCACTCCTGGCACAACAGCGCGCCCTGCTGCGATACCTGCCGCGCGTCACCGTTGGGGAAACCCATCCCGTGACTGCCGGTGAACAGCAGCGCGGGCGTATCCCCGCCGCCCAACAATTTGCCCAGGCGCGCTTTTTTCGCTTCGTCCTTCAACACGGTTTGCACCGACCAGGAAGGCTGATCCTCCTGCATGGCGCGGGCCAACGGTTGGATCAAAAATTGGGTGCTGAGGCTGGTCGCGTAATCATCGGGATTGGAAACACCAAAAAATACCGCGCGGCGCGGCAGCTTGACCGCGCCCCGTTCGGCCAAAACCACGCTGCGCGCATACTGGGCGTATTCGTCCAGCGTGCCGAAATGAATGCGCCCGACGGCGTAGGATACGTCCATCTCGTACTGGAAGCGGTACGGGATCGACTGCGGATCGCCCACGATCAGCAGATAATAGGGCACGCGCTCCGGGTCCACCGGGCCAGGACCCGCCCCGTGCCGCACCAGGAAATCGTTTTTGGACTCGCCGCGCCGGTAGCCATCCCCGCTGATATATTCGCGGTAATACGGCCCGGCCTGCGTCTTGCGCAGTTCGAGCAGTTCGCTCAACGCTTCACGGATGGCGGCGTTGATCTTGGGGTCGGCGTTGGCGGCAAAAATAACGCCCCACCCGGCTTCGGCCAAATTTTTGGGGTCCAACCCTTCCCGCAGCGCGAAAGTGGTCGCCTGGGTCTGCTGGTAACGCCATTTCAGTTCGCTGAGCAGGACGGGATCGCGTTCTTCGCCCTGGATAAGATCAGCCAGTTGCTGCGGCGGCATAGGGGGCAGTAGGTAATCGCCCGTCGCGGCATTGATGCCGTTAAAAACCAATGATCGTTCGGTGCTCATCTTGTCTCCTTGTGCTGCGGGGTGTTTCTAATTTTGTTAATAGGGTTAGCACCATTGTATAGGAATATGGGCGCGAACGGCAAAAGACCCGGATAGACGAATTATGGGCGCGCGCGGACGTTCACCGGCAAATTCGGCGCTTGTCGCAGATTGGCAGGTCGGTTATCATGGGCGTAACACACATTTTATCTCTGGAGAATACACGGCATGACCGACCAATCCGACCGAGTTGTAGGCGAATTTTCGGCCAACCTGGACCAACTGAGCGAACAGGCCGACGAACTGCAAACCGTGTTGACCCGCACCCTTAAAGCGCTGACTCAGCACGGCGTCCAGTTGAGCGTGGACCTGGACGGGCTGGTGAAGGGCGTCCAGACGGAATTGAAAAACGTTCGGACCAAAAGTCAGCGAATGGTGGCGCGGTTGGAACAACAGCGCGAACTGGTCCGCACGGTGGCCCTGATCACGTCTTCGCTGGAACTGAGCGACGTGTTGGCCGAGGTCATGGATACCGTGATTCAACTGACCGGTGCGGAACGCGCTTACCTGATGCTGCGCAGCCGGACCAGCGACGAACTGCAAATCCGCGCCGCGCGCAACTGGGACCGGGAAACGCTCTTCGAGGACGAGGTAGTATTTAGCCACAGTATCGTAAACGCCGCGTTGGAACAGATGGAACCCATTGTCGCCACCAATGCCCAGGGCGACGCGCGGTTTCAGGAAATGAAAAGCGTGGTCCAGCACGGTCTGCGCTCGATCATCTGCATTCCGCTGACACTGCGCGGGACGGTGGTCGGTGTGCTGTATGCCGATAACCGCATCGAACAGGGCATTTTCAGCCAGGACGATATCCCGCTGCTGACGGCGTTTGGCGCGCAGGCGGCCATCGCCATCGAAAACGCCCGCCAGTTCGGACAGGTCAAGGACGATCTGCAACAAACACAGCGCGAACTGGAAATCCTCAAGATTCAGATCGACACGCAAAAAGTTCAGGAGCAGGTCCGCGATATCACGGACACGGCCTATTTTGAGCACCTGGCCGAAGCCGCCCGCGAACTGCGCCGCATCCGTGACGAGATGCGCCGCCAGCGTGGGCAAGAATAACCGCGCGTTGTCTTGCAGATACACGCAGATACACGCGGATTTGTATTTTTAATCTGTGTGAATCTGCGTTAATCTGTGTCCTATTGTGTTCTCGCCAGTGGTATACATAAGTGATTGGTCATTCGTTTTTGGTTTTTAGTTGGTGATGAGTTCCGGTCTGGTACTGACCGGTCCCACCGAAACCAATCACTAAAAACCAACAACCAACAACTCATAATTGAGGGGGGTGGAAGCGATGTTAATGTTATGCACGGTGAAAACCCGGTAAATACATCCCCACGCACCCGGCGCGGCCTGCTGCTGATCGGGGCGCTGGCCCTGGCCCTGACGGTCACGGCGGGCGTCATTTTTCTGTGGTCGGATTCGGACGATCATACACCCGCGCCGCCTATTGTGTCATCGGCTATCCCTTCGGCGCTCCCATCTACGACACCATCCCCGGCAGCCGCTGCTCTTGAGCCAACGCTATCACCGACGCTGTTGCCCACGCTGCCGCCCACCGTGACGATTCCCCCGCTGGACTGGACTCACCCAACCGCCGGACCAGATGAGATCGCGGCGGCGCTGGATAGGCCGGTCCAACTGATCGACGGCGAGGACGCCATCGCCCGTGAGGTCGATCCGCTGACGATCAGCCCGGTGCGCACCCGCGACAGCGTGATGACCTACACCGTGCAGCCGGGCGATAACCTGGGTGCGATTGCGGCGCGTTTCGGCCTGGACGAATCGACCATTATCTGGTCCAACGACCGCTTTTATGTCAACGCGATGCGCGTTGGGCTGGAACTGACGATCCTGCCGGTAAACGGCGTGTATCACCGCGTCATCGATCCTCAGCCGGTAGCCGGTATCGCGGAGTTGTACAGCGTCGATCCCTACACGATCATCGATTCGGAATACAACGCCCTGTTCGGCACCACGTCGCAGACGGTGCTCCCGGCGGGGCTGTACGTGGTGGTTCCCGGCGGACAGGGCACAACCGAGCCGGTCTACTGGGACCCCGGTATCGTGATCGCCAGCGGCGACCCCAACAGCGGCGCGACGGTGGGCGACAGTTACGCCTCATTTGGCGCGGGCCAGGATGGATCATGTGGACAGCAGGCGGTCACGGGCGGATCGATGCCGTATTCGCCGCCAATCCACAGCACCTACTCCATCACGCAGGATTTCACCTGGTCACACGGCGGGATCGATCTGGCGGTCCCGGTTGGCACGGGTGTCTTCGCGGCGGGCGGCGGTACGGTGATTTTTTCCGGGTGGAGCGATTGGGGCTATGGTTACACCATTGTGATCGCGCACGGCAGCACGCTCACGCTGTACGGCCACCTGAACGGCATGTTGGTAGGCTGCGGGCAAACCGTCCGCGCGGGGCAAGGGATCGCGGTGACAGGCAGTTCGGGCAATTCCAGCGGCCCGCACCTGCATTTCGAGATTCGCGGCTCGGATGGCCGCCCGGTCAATCCCTGGAATTACCAGCAGTTCTGAGCGGTCAGCTTTCAGGGCTTGGTGGTCAGCGTGGGGCAAAGCGTTTTTCTCTTGCTTTTCCCCTCAAGAATCTCTGCGTCCTCTGTATCTCTATTGACCGTCCAACCGGCGTGTTGCAGCCGTGCGGTCAGCCGCCGATACCCATACGTCGGGTATTCTCCGCTCAACTCGCCCAGCGTCTGGCGTAAAGCCGTATCATCCTGCGCCGTTGATTGGTGATAAAACGTGCTGCGCGGCAGGTCCAGGACCTCACAAATCTCGGTGACGGGATAGTCCTGTTGCAACATCATGACCACCGCCCGTTTCTGGCCGGTGTCCCATCCCGCCACGTCGAGGCTTTTTTGCGATTTCCAGCTGCATCGTTAGTTTCCCCACCATGCATTCCAACTCCGCGATGCGCGCTTGCTCGACACTGCGATCCGCATCCCGTTCGAACGCCCAATTCGCGGCTGCCAGAAACTACTGCTTCCAGTTACCGATCATCTGCGCTGTCAATTGGTGCGTGCGGCACAACTCGGCCATGCTCTGTTCGCCCGACCGCAGTTGCAACACCACTTCGCTCTTGAATTCCGGGGGAAACTTTCGTCTGGTTTTCATCCGACCTTGCCTCTCTTGGACACTATGATACTTCATTTGGCTCCGTGTCCAATCTGAAAGGGACACTACAGGCTTTGATACATCCTCGCTTCTTCTTGACGTTCTCTTGATATGTTTTGCTATCGTCTTGATATTTTCTTGATATTCCGCGTGGTATGCTTAATCCGAAAAATGTGAGGAGACACCTGTGAGGTTGTCGGCGGGTGTCTTTTTGCTTGTTTCCTTGAATATCATCCATTGCAGAAACTATGAA
>JAFGTJ010000333.1 GCA_016934195.1 Anaerolineae bacterium
CAGTTCGCATTTCATGCGCTCGCCCAACGACAGGTTGCGGGCCGGTTTGGTCAGCAGGTCCTCCATATCCAGCAGATCGCTCAGTTCGTCGATGACGCGGGCAAGATCAGTTGGCATTACCCGGTAAATTTCGCCCAGGACGCGGAACGTATCAAGCGGCGGGATGTCCCATAACAACTGGCTCTTGTTGCCCAGGACCATGCTGATCTGATGCAGGTAAGCCGGATCGCGCTGCCAGGGCGTGAAACCGTTGACCTGGGCCGTGCCCCCGGTGGGATGCAGCAGGCCGGTCAGCATCTTGAGTGTGGTCGTTTTGCCTGCCCCGTTGGGACCGATAAAGCCGACCATTTCCCCGGCTTCGACCGTGAAGTTCACGTCACATACTGCCGGTACGTCCTGGTAGACGCGGTGGATCATGCTGCGCGCGGCGGCTTTGATCCCCGGCGGGCGCTGCGGCACGCGGTAGATTTTGGACAGGCTGCGAACGGTGATAAGCGGTTGTGGCATTTATCCCTCCTGATGTAGATCATCGAACCGATCTCATCATAAAGGATTGGTGGAATACTGGAGGGTTTGAAGGGGACCGCCGGGGCGTAAACCCTGGTCAGCAAATGGATGGTTGTTATCGGCCCGGTAGGACCAAGCAAAAAGATCACCGCAGAGGTCGCAGAGACAATAAAGTTAAGAGAAAGAAAAAAAGAGTTTTTCTCATTTTTCTTTTCTCTGCTCCGCGCTCTTTACGTGCTCTGCGGTAAAAATTTAATCGAATGAGTCGGCTCTATTTCTGCTGCACGGCGGCGATCATGCGCGCGATCTGTTGGATGATGTCCAGGGCGCGCTGTTCTTCTCCAGCCAACGTGGACAGCCAGCGATCCGCGACGTAGTACACATCATCACTATCGTCGGCGCGTTCATCGGGACGCGGTGTATCCAGCGCGTGACGCAAATTGGAGGTGTGGTCCGTGTCGAATTGCAGGAGCATTCGCAAAATCGCCATGACGCTGTATCCGGCCTGCCGCAGCATCCGAATCACGCGCACCCGGCCTATCTCCGGCGCGCCGTACAGCCGGTAGCCGCTGGCCGGATCGCGGGGCACTTCTAACAAACCGTTACGTTCCCAGCCGCGCAGCATATCCACCGTCACGCCCAGGCGTTCGGCGGCCTGCCCAATGCGCAGCGGCGGCGTGGGCGTATCGGTCGCCTGCCCCCCCGCCCACCGCTCCAAAAATTCGGTGGCAGCTTCGGCGTGAGCGCGTTCAGCGCGCACGTTCGCCAGGTAGGTGTAGGCCAGTTCCATCGCCCGCCCCAGGTCGCCCGCCGCCGCGCTTTTTACCAGTGCCGTTACCGGGTCTTTGCCGCCGGGATACGGCCACTGTAAGGCGATCCGGGCCAGCCGCATTTGTTCCAGGTGAACGGGCGTGAACAGCCGGTAGCCGCTCGGACTGCGCGGGACCGGCGGGAGAAAGCCCCATGCTTCGTACAGGCGCACGGTGTTAGGATGAACGCCCACCGCCTGGGCAATATCCGACGTGCGCAGGAATTTGGGAGGCATGGGGCGCTTTCCCGGCTATTCTACGATAAATTGTGACTTGAGCAGGTCAACGTCTCGTGACGAACTGCCGACCATCACGTCAAAATCACCCGGCTCGACCACTGTTTCCAACCGTTGGTTGACCAGCGCCAGCGCGTCGTAAGGGACTTCCAGCGTGACGGTTTTGGCTTCGCCGGGAGCCAGTTCCACGCGGGCGAAAGCTTTGAGTTCCTTGTTAGGCGTCGTGACCGAGCTATAGCGATCATTCACGTATAGCTGGACGATCTCGGTTCCGGTCCGGCTGCCAGTATTGCTCACCGTGACCTGGACGCGCAGGTTATCGCCGTCAGCGAGTGAGGGCGTCAGCACGGCCAGATCGCGGTAGGCAAACGTGGTGTAGCTCAGTCCGTGCCCAAACGCGAACAACGGACCCGGCGGCATATCGACGTATTTGCCGCCGTGCCAGCCGGGAATCTGGTTGTAATACACGGGCTGCTGGCTGATGTGGTACGGGAACGAAACGGTCAATTTGCCCTCCGGCGCGCGATCCCCGAACAGTAACCCGGCCAGCGCATTACCACCTTCCATGCCGGGATTCCAGGCTTCCACAATGGCGGGAACATGCTCGGCAATCCAGGGAATCGTCAGCGGTTTGCCGTTGATCAGCACCACGACCGTCGGCGTGCCGGTCGCGTAGACGGCTTCTACGAGCCGCTGCTGCGCGCCGCTGAGATCGAGATTGGCCCGGTCGCGGAATTCACCGTTCATGGTGGTGTCATCCCCGATCACGAGGATGGCAATATCGGCCTGCTGCGCCAGCGCAACGGCTTCCGCGATTTCTTCCTGACCGGGATCGGCAATATCACAGCCGCGCAGAGTGTCCACCCGGCAGCCTTCTGGCGCGCGGGCGCGAATGCCGTCCAATACCGTCGAGATGATCGCGCGGGGACGCTTCGAGCCGTCGGCGCTGCCCCGGTTTTCCCAGGATACCCAGTCGCCCAACTGCGCTACCATGTCATCGGCGTTTGGACCGATCACGGCGATCCGTTTGGTGTCGGCGCGCAGCGGCAGCACACCGCCGTCATTCTTGAGCAGCACAATCGATTGGTACGCGGCTTCCAACGCGACCGCCCGGTGATCCGCGCAGCCGATGATCGTTTCCGCCGAGTCGAGTTTGGTATAACGATTGGCGTCGAACAGGCCCAATACGAATTTCAAGCGCAGAATGCGGCGGCAGGAATCGTCGATGAGCGCTTCATCCAGTTTGCCATCCTGGACCAGTTTTACGGCCAGTTCGCAGAAATCCGGCGTGGTCATCGCCATGTCGTTCCCGGCAGCGACGGCGCGCTGAACTGCTTCTTCCAGCGTGGCGCACACCCACTGATCCTTGACCATGTGGCCGATGTTGTCCCAGTCCGACACCACGAAACCGTCAAAGCCCCATTCGTCTTTCAGAATATCGCGCAGCAGCCATTCATTGGCCGAACACGGTACGCCGTCAATGGCGTGATACCCGGCCATGAAGGTTGTGCAGCCCGCTTTCGCCACGTCATGGAACGGTTTGAGGAACAACGACCGCATTCTACGCTGCGAGTGATCGGCTTCGGCGGAATCCCGCCCGCCGCGTGTCTCGGAATAACCGGCGTAGTGCTTGGCGCAGGCCAGGATCGTATGCGGATCGCTCAGATCGTCGCCCTGGTAGCCGCGCACCAGCGCTGCCCCCAATAGACCGATCAGGTACGGGTCTTCGCCAAACGTCTCATCGACGCGGCCCCACCGCAGATCGCGCATGGTGCCCAGAACGGGCGAAAACGTCCAGTGCGCGCCGGTAACGGCCACTTCTTTAGCGGTGACGCGGCCCACCTCGACCAGCAAATCGGGGTTCCACGAACATGCCAGCGCCAACTGCGTCGGGAAAATGGTCGCGGTCGGCCAGAAGGCGTGACCGTGAATGGCGTCGATCCCAAAAATAAGCGGAATCCCCAGCCGGGTTTGGGCGGCTTTGGCCTGTAATTCATTGTTAATCGCGCCCAGGACGTGCAAAAACGAACCGACATGATGGTCGTTGATCCAGTATTCCGCGTTATCGCGCCCGTCCAACTGGCACATCTGGCCGACTTTTTCTTCGAGCGTCATACGCCCGATCAAGTCGTCCACACGTTCCGCAATGGAATATGACGCATCCTGGTAAATGGGTTGTTCAGTCACTCTGATATCCTCATATTTGAATACTATTTTGACAACTACTCGCCGGACGAAACCGCGCTATCAATTTCGCTGTCAACGACCAGCACCTGATCCCAGATGGCCTTGTTTGCCGCGATAAATGCCTGGTGATCGGCGTGGTGAAAATACACGTCGATATCGACCTGAGTTGCGTAGGTCACGTAATGCGCGCTGTCATACGGGTATGGTTCGCTGCTGTTCTGCAAAACCATTCCCCCAGCGTAGGCCACGATCTGGGGAATGGTATCTTTCAGCGCCGCGAACATCGCCATATGCTGCCGGATCGCTTCCGGCGCGGTGCCGTCCTTGAATTTGAAACAAACGAAGCGTTGAAACACCTTGATACTGTCTCCCTGATGGTTAGATACCGGCCTATATTAACCTTTTTTTGACCCGATGGTGAAAATCCACAAATCCCAGGCCATACCAGCCCGAGTCCTGATTCGGGGTCCACGAATGACCTGTTGCTGACTTGGGATGTGTGCGTGAAAACGGCCTCACCCCCCGGCCCCAACGCAACCGCAGGTTGCGCCTCCATTTCGAAATGGAGAGGGGGGAGAAAACAGGCAGCGGCGAACGCGCAAGTCCCCCTCTCTAGCTCTGCTGGAGAGGGGGATTTAGGGGGTGAGGCCATTTTTCCTGACAACTCGATGTTGTTGGCGAATTCAATGGGACCACATTTCGTAGGGGCGCTGCTTGCCGCGCCCTCCCTAAAAAACAAACGGGGCGCAGCAAGCAGCCCCCTTACGCGCCCAATTCGCCAACAACATCAACTCGTTCGTGGCCCCCCAGATTCGCTACCTCTTGACAAGCGATCCATTTCCCTATATGCTGGTAGTTAAGGGCTTAACTATATAAATCACACCAAAATGCGGCGTGCTGCGTATTTTTTATCCTCGTCGTTAAGCGCTTAACCATATCGTTTAAATAAAACGTTCAATCAATATTATTTTGTGTTCGAGGCTAACCAATGCCTACCCTAGAAGATGTCGCCCGACGCGCCGGGGTTTCAACGGCCACTGTCTCTAAAGTGCTCTCCAATACCCCGTATTTCACCGAGGAAACCCGTCAAAAGGTCATGCTTGCGGTGCGGGAACTGGGGTATGTGCCGAATCTGGCGGCGCGCGCGCTCTCATCAGGCCGAACGCACATCATCGCGGTGGTATTCCCCTACGTGTTTGAGGCCATTTTCTCCGATCCGCTAACCATGCGTATCTTGCAAGGCATTGAAGCCGAATGCAGCCAGCGCGGGTATAACATGCTGTTGAGCACGCCGCGCCTGACGGTCGATGGCGCAGACGACAACTACCTGCAACTGGTCCAGAGTGGCTACCTGGACGGTGTGATCGCGCTGGACAGCTACCCGGTCGCCTCGGCCCTTCAGCCGGTCCATGATAAAAAGATTCCGGCGGTTGCCATCGGTTATCACCACAGCGACTATTACGTGCGCAGCACGGATCAGGCCGGCGGCTGCCAACTGATGCAGCATGTGCTGGACCTGGGACACCGGCACATCGGCATCATCGGTATTCCTGACGATATGCACTTTTCGGCATCCCGGCGCATGGCCGGACTGCGCGAAGCCGCGTCAACCGTTGGCCTGGAACTTGATACGCTGCCCCACACCTACGGCGATTGGTCCATGCCCAGCGGCGTGACGGGCGCGATCCATTTGCTCACCAAATACCCCAACCTGACGGCGCTGATCTGTCTCAACGACCGGATGGCAATGGGCGCGATCCAGCAGGCTCACGCGATGGGCCGCCATGTCCCGGACAACCTGACCGTTGTGGGCTACGACGATATTCCAACGGCGGCATTATTCGCCCCACCCCTGACCACGATTGACCAGCGCGCGCCCGAACTGGGCCAGTTAGCGGCACGAATGCTGTTCGGTGTGCTCAATGGGGATCACCCTGAATCCATTGAACTGCCCACCTACCTTATTCCGCGCCAGTCATCGGCCCGCGTACCCGATTGAGGCATCATGCAGACGTTATCCCCAAGAGAGAAAGGAGGAACCCGGCAGAACCGACTCGCGTCCAACATAACCCGTAACTATACCATTCAATCTAAAGGTCTTTAGTTGTATATTAGGAGAAAAATCGTGTCTAAGATCGCTAAATCCACCATTTTTGTGACGGCGCTGCTGGCGCTGGTCATGTTGGCCCCGATGGGACTGACGGTGGCCCAGGGTCCGGCATACATCACCTATAACTCCAATGCTGGCGACCCAATTCCGCGTGCCTTTGACGAAAAGGTCGTCGGCATGTGGAACGACGCCCACCCGATGCTGCCGGTCGAACACTCGATCATCGCGCACGAAGACTTCAAGCAGGCGATCCGCGCCTATCTGACCGCCGAACCAGCCCCCGATGTCCTGACCTGGTTTGCCGGTAACCGCGCCCGGTTCTTCATTGATCGCGGCCTGATTGCCGACATCTCGGATATGTGGGAAGCAAATGGGTTCGACGACGTGTACGCGCCCGGTTTCCAGGCATTGGCGACGGTGGGCGACGGCAAATTCTTCCTGCCGACCGCGTACTACTGGTGGGCCATCTACTATCGTCCCTCGATTCTGGCCGAGGTCGGCATCGAGAAGACGCCCGCAACCTGGGACGAACTGCTGGGCGCTTGCGACACCCTGAGCGCGGCGGGTTATGCGCCGTTTACCATCGGCACCAAGTACCGCTGGACGACGGCGGCCTGGTTCGACTACATCAACATGCGTGTCAACGGGCCGGAATTCCATCTGGACCTGATGCTGATGAAGGAATCCTACGAGGACCCACGTGTCAAAGAGGTCTTCACGTACTGGAACCAGCTCTTTGAACATAACTGCTTCATCGAAGACCCCGCCGCTTACTCCTGGCAGGAAGCGCTAGACTTCATGGTGCAGGGCGAAGCGGCCATGTACCTGATGGGCGGCTTCATTACGGACTCTTACCCGGATGAACTGGAAGAAGACCTTGATTTCTTCCGCTTCCCGGTCATTAACCCCGACGTGTTGATCGGTGAAGACGCCCCGACCGACGGCTTCTTCATGGCGGCCAACGCCCGCAACCTGGAAGGTGGCAAGGATTTCCTGGCGTTCCTCGGTTCGCAGGAAGTGCAGCAGATGGCCTTTGACGAAATGGGCCGCCTGCCCACCCGTACCGACGTGGACATTTCCGGCGCAGCCCCCGCGACTCAGAAGGGTATCGAGCTGATCCAGACCGCCGACTTTATCGTCCAGTTCTATGACCGCGACACCACCCCGACGATGGCTGACGCGGGCATGGACGGCTTCATGGATTTCTGGGATGATCCCGAATCCATCGACACCATTCTGGCCGACCTGGAAGCCGAGCGGCAGCGTATACTGGCCGAAGGCATAGAGGAATAACCGCCACGTTGAAATAAACCAGTCGTAGGGGCAATTCAATCGAACCTCCGGTTCGCAATTGCCCCTACTTTGCCCCGACTCATCCCTGCCGCCGGGACAGAAAGCAAGGACTACCAATGGCACTAGCAGCTACAGATAAACACACACAACGGGGAGACAACCTGCGTCCGCCCATCGATCCCGCGCGGGCCAATTTCATCGGGTTGCTCTGCGCTACAGTCATCATCGCCGCGTTTTTATTTTTGCCCTGGTACTGGACCGAGATCAAGTACAACGGGGGCCGGATCATGTCGGACGTGCTGGTTGACGGCACGTATAAAGGCTTCAGTTCGGTGCATGTGATCTTTATCCCCATCGCGGCCCTGATCGCTGGAGGGCTGGCCGTGTGGGGACTGGGCACGCCGGAACGCGGCATGAAGGCTGCCGGGGCTACCTTTGGCGTGGGACTGTTTGGCCTCGCCTATTACGGACACTTTTATTTTATTCAAGACAACGAACTGATCGACCAATACGTCCAGGTTGGGACCGGGTTTAAGGTCGCGCTGGCGGCCATGATCGGGCTGGTGGTCCAAATTGCGCTCCTGCACCCGGTCCTGAATGATGCTCTGTATCACCTCAACCGGGCCGGGTCCGCGCGCCTGCCGTCCATTCCGCAAAAATGGGTGCCCTATCTGTTTATGGCTGTGCCGATGATCCTGTACCTGTTCTGGATCATCGGTCCCACCGTCTATTCGTTCTACCTGAGCTTTACCAACTGGGACGGCGTGAG
>JAFGTJ010000334.1 GCA_016934195.1 Anaerolineae bacterium
ATTCCCAATATGCCGAGACGGTCGAGCGCATCCGGGTATGGTGCGAACGCGAACAAATTATTGAAGGCGCAGTGATCATCGGGTCCCAGGCGCGTGATGAACTGGCCGCCGATCAGTGGTCGGACCTGGACGTGATGCTGTTTCTCCACGATCCGGTGGTCCTGCTGGATTCC
Source organism: Anaerolineae bacterium (assembly GCA_016934195.1). Taxonomy (GTDB): domain Bacteria; phylum Chloroflexota; class Anaerolineae; order Aggregatilineales; family Aggregatilineaceae; genus JAFGTJ01. The sequence goes on from JAFGTJ010000334.1 coordinate 174, forward strand.
CGCGACTGGCTGGACCAGTTCGGTAACGTGGTCTGCGTGTTTAACGAGATCGTGCCGCTGCATTTTATGGACTGGGACTGGCGCGTCCGGCGGGTCCTGTACGATGATCGCCGGGACGTGGATTTCAGCTTGCTGCCCCATGCCTGGGTAGACGAAGTGCTGATGGTCAACCAGGGTATTCTGGCGAAAGGTTGGCGGGTGATCTACGATTCATCCGGGGGTGATCTGGCGACCAAAATCCAGGCGATCACCGCCGCGCTGGACGATACCGCGCCGTTTTCGTTCAGCCCGCAGGAGTTCCACAACACGATCAACGACCTGTTGTTTCACATTATTTGGGCGTTCAAGAAAATCAAGCGGGGCGAACTGTGGGTCGCCGTTCGCTGTATCAATTCCTACATCGGAAACCTGCTGCTCCGGCTGATCGAGTGGTACAATGCGACAATCAGCCGCACCTCATCGCGTATTATGTATGAGGGGCGATTCCTGGAACACCGCACCGACGACACCCTACGCGGCCAACTGCGACACTGCATCACCACATACGGCGCGCAGGACGCGGTAGACACGCTCGGCCACCTGCTCGATACGGCGCGGTTCCTGGCGCAAACACTGGCCGAACGTAACGGCTGTACGTGGGACACGGGCCAGTTTGACCGGATCAGAAAACTGTATTTTGAAATGAAGGACTCACCGTAGGTTGCCTGACACTTCGGCATCCGGTGATTCCGGCACACCAGAAAGGTCGATATCATGCGGCGCAACACACGAGTGATAATTTTGCTAACCGTCCTGCTGCCCGGTCTGCTGATCCTGGCCGCGTGCGGCGGGGACGAGGACGGCGGTGGGAATACCCCGGTGCTGGTCGCGCCGCCGACGGCCCAACCGACCACGCCTACGCCCACGCCGGACCAACCGGATCAGTCCGGTTCCGACGCCGTGCAATCCCTGACCGCCACCTATACCCGGCTCGGCAGTGGCACGGTGGACCGGATCGCGTGGGAACCGGGCGATTCAGAACCGGACCATGCGGCCCTGCTGCTCGGCGGATCGCGGGGCGGGTGGCGCGTGGACCTGTCCGGCGCGGATTCACCTGCCGTACCGCTGCCGTTTGGCGACTGGTCCGGCCCGGTCATTTTCAGTCCTGGTGGGCGGTATGCGGTGGCGGCTGGCGCGGACGGGAACTTGTGGTTGTGGGACGCCGTGACCGGGGATCAACTGTTTTCCCTGGCGGGCGCGGGCGAATCCGCGCACCGGCTGGTTTTCAGTGCGGACGACACCCAACTGGCCGCGCTGATCGTGCCGGACGATTTCGGCCAGCCGGAAGACACCGGCTATACGGTCGGCTTTACTACCATTTCCCGCGCCGCCTTCGATCCGCCCCTACCGCCGGAAGCCATGATCCGCGTCTGGAATCTGGGCGATCTGGACGCCGCGCCGACCGAGGTCGCGCCGCCCGATGATCGCCTGCTGGATATGCGGTTTGCGGCGGACGGGGCGCTGATCGTGGCAGGCAGCGCGGACAATCTGCCCCAGTTCCCGAACGGCATTTCGCTCTCGCCGCAGTCGGACGTGACCTATCACAGCACCGATTTTGCCGTCCGGCTGTGGGACCTGGGCACCGGTCAGACCGTCGCGGTCCTGGATACGGCGGCGCTGATTGCGCCAGAAGACCCGTTAATCTGCGCGTGGCTGGCTCCCGGCGCGCGCCAGATCGCGGGCATCATGGCGACCGACAGCCGCCGCAACCCGGTCAGCCAGTCGCTCTGGCTGTGGGACCTGGACGATCCGGCGGGCGATCCGCTGCGTTTCAACGCGGAAAACTTCGGCAGCGAAGTTGTGACGGCGGCCTTCAGTCCCGACGGAACGCAGATCGCGGCGAGCTTCGTGGATTACGGCCAGATACCTACCGGCGCGGGCTTCGTGTGGGTCTGGGATATAACATCGGGCGAATCCGGCGAGCCGGGAATCAACCTGACGGCGACCGATCCGCTGGTGGGCGAACCGCATACGCTGGTTTTCAGTCCTGACGGAAGCCACCTCGCCACGCTGCTGGATGGCGCGGTCCTGGTGTGGGACACCGCGACCGGCGCGCCGCAGCCCATCACGCCCGGTTATTTTATGGCCCCGGTGGAGGCGCTGGCATTCATGGCTGACGGATCGCGGCTGGTATCCGGCGAAAGCAGCGGCACGATCCGCGTCTGGGATGCCGCCGTCGGGACCGTCCAGACCGTGATCAATCACGACGCGGGCCTGGATGGAAACGTGGTAACACTGCCGGACGATACGGTCCTGGTTGTCAACAGGAACTACCGCAATGTACCACACATCAATCCGTCCAATGGCACGATCCTGCCCTCGCTGGAAACCGGCTGGGATATTCCGTCTGTTTTCGCGGCCCATCCCGGCGGCGACCTGCTGGCAACCGCCCAGTATGGCGGCACGATCCGGTTATGGGACCTCTACAGCGGCCAGGTTACGGGCGTCATTCTGGCCGGGCACGCCGTCTCCGCGCTGGCCTTCAGCCCGGACGGATCGCGGCTGGTATCGGGCGGGCTGGACGGCGTGATCCGCGTGTGGGACCCGGACCATGACGACGAACCGCTGCTGATACTGACCGGGCATACCGGCGCGATCACCGATCTGCGGTTTGTGGAGGACGGCTCCGCCGACGGGACCGGAACCGGCATCACACTGCTGTCGGCCAGCCGGACTCCGGTGCTCATCAATAACAGCGGTGTGATAGACGAAACCGCGCCCGATCACAGCCTGCGCTGGTGGGACCTGGATTCCGGCCAGCAGCAGCGCGCCTGGGAACCGGGCGAGTCCGTTCCGCTGGATGGGGCCTTAAGTGGTGATGGGTGGCGGCTGGCGGTGCCGGACGATGGCGTGATCCGGGTGTGGGACGTGCGGGCGGGAGTCGTCATCGCGGAATGGGCCGATCCCGCCGGAGCGTCCAGCGTGTGGGCCTTCAACCGGGACGGGTCCTGGCTGGCGGTGGGCAGCAGCGACGGCACGATCCACCTGTGGCGCCTGGAAAAGCGGACGGAGTAGGGGGCGCAGGGCATTACGCCCCTGAAATTTACAGCGATTTTACATCTTTCCACCAACACCCTGATATGCCGTGCGTATAGAATCATAGAAACCGGCGCAGGTTGCGTCCTCAGTCGGGTCATGTACACTTGGGGAGACAATGGTGGTAGCGATACAAGGATACTACAGCGTGGACAGTCAATTGATCGGCCAGACCCTCAACGGCTACCTTGTCCGCTCGGCGTTGGGCGGCGGCGGGATGGGCCGCGTCTACCAGGGATTGGACGTCGCCACCCAGACCCCGGTAGCGATCAAGGTTCTG
>JAFGTJ010000046.1 GCA_016934195.1 Anaerolineae bacterium
CGATCCCTATTCGCGGGATCGCGTGGGGCCTGCCGATTTCGTCGATACGCTGGACGAACTGCTGCGCGAATCGCACATTGTCTCGCTGCACTGCACCGCTACGCCGCAGACCTTCCACCTGATGAACGCGAAACGCTTCGCTCAGATGCGCGACGGCGCGTACCTGATCAATACCGCGCGTGGCGAGTTGGTGGACGAGCAGGCGTTGTACGACGCGCTGACGTCCGGCAAGCTGGCCGGAGCCGCCAGCGATGTGTTTCAGGATGATCCGCCGGAAGGCAACCCGCTGCTGAGCCTGGACAACTTCCTGCCGACGCTGCACATGGCCGGGACCAGCGACGAATCCGTGCTGCGCATGGCGATGTTAGCCGCGCAAAACGTGGTGGACGCGCTCAGCGGGGATACGATTGCCTACACCATGAACCCGTCGGCGCTGGAAATTCGCAAAAAATTGGGCGGCTCATAAAAAGGGTAGATATTCAATGGCTCGTTTTGATCGTATGACCGTTTTAAATACCGTGCTGGACCAGGGCGTGGTGCCGCTGTTCTACCACGCCGACCTGGACATCGCCAAAACCGTCGCCGGGGCGCTGGCAGCGGGCGGCGGGCGGATTCTGGAATTCACCAATCGCGGCGATTTTGCCATCGAAGTCTTTGGCCCGCTGATCAAGCACTGCGCGCAGGAACACCCCGACCTGATCATCGGCGTCGGATCGGTAGAAGATGCGCCTACCGCCGCGCTGTACATCGCGCACGGGGCCAATTTTATCGTCGGTCCCAACTTCAACGAGGAGATCGCGCGGCTGTGCAACCGCCGCAAAGTGCCCTATATGCCCGGCTGTGGCACCGTCACCGAGATCGCGCGCGCCGAGGAATGGGGCGTGGAGATCGTCAAGGCGTTTCCGGGCACGTCGGTCGGCGGGCCGGGATTCGTCAAAGCGGTGCGCGGGCCGCGTCCCTGGACGCGCATCATGCCGACCGGCGGTGTGAGTCCCGACGAGGCGAATCTGCGCGGCTGGTTCGCGGCGGGCGTGGCGTGTGTGGGCATGGGCAGCAATCTGGTCCGTAAGGAGTGGATCGCGGCGGGCGAATTCGGCGAGATCACGAACACGATCCACACCACGCTGGAATTAGTCCGGCAGATTCGGGCGGAACTGTAGCGATACCCCCCTCTCCGCAAACGAAGAGGGGGTTTGTGAGCAGTGTTACGCCTCGGTGATTTCCACCGTCGTCAGCGCGTCGCCCGGTTTCGAGGCGCGCATGGGATCGCGTTCGCGGATATTCATCAGAACACCCAGGCTGGCCTGGTCCGCGACCTTGCCAAAAACGCCGTGCTTGCCGTTCAGGTGCGGGGTTGGGCCGTGCGTGATGAAAAACTGGCTGCCGTTGGTGTTCGGGCCAGCGTTCGCCATGCTCAGGACGCCCGCGCTATCGTGCAGGAGCGCCAGCGCGCCCGGCTCATCATTGAACTGGTAGCCGGGTCCGCCGCGCCCGGTGCCGGTCGGATCGCCGCCCTGCACCATGAATCCCTTGATGACGCGGTGAAAGGTTGTGTTGTCGTAGTAACCGTCGCGCGCCAGAAAGACAAAATTATTCACCGTAATGGGCGCTTCTTTGGCGAACAGGTTAATCACAATATCGCCGTGCTCGGTCTTGAAGGTCGCAGTATACGTTTTATTCGGGTCGATCTGCATGTCCGGCGGTGCTGGATATTGCTTAGCCATTGAAATCCTTTCCTTGTTGACTGGTCTACTGTTCTGAGAGTTTAGCAGATTTACGCTTCCGCCGCGCCGAAGCGCGCCAGGAACGCCGCCGTAAATCGCATCGAGTCGAAATAGTCTTTCACCAGGATATTTTCATTGGGCGAATGAGGCCGGGAGTCGGGATGCCACGTCGCCCCGGCGAACACAACCGGATTGCCCAACAGGGTCGTTAACGGATAGATCGGCCCGCTGCCCGCGTACCAGGGGAACATGATCGGCGTTTTGTCCCAGGTGTCCTGGCTGGCGGCGATAGCGGCTAACTCCGGCAAGCTACCGGGCGGTGACGCGGCAAAGTGCTCCCCGCCGTATGAGATAATCGTGATATCGGTAAAGCCGCGCCGGTCCAGGTGAGCGCGCAGCAGATTGTGAGCGAGATCGGGCGTCAGACCGTCCACCAGCCGGAAATCCAGCTTAACCGACGCCTCGGCGGGCAGCACCGTCTTGGATTTTTCGCCGCCGTAACCGGAGTGGAATCCGCAGATCGTGATCGTCGGGGAACTGAACAGGCGGCGGCGCGCGTCGTGATCACTGATGCCGTTGATCCATGCTGGCAGGCCCCAGTTTTCCCGCTTGGCCTCAAAATCCATTGGGATCGCGTCGATACGCGCCCATTCTTCGTCGGTCAGGGGCCGAACGTGATCCATATAGCCGTCAAGCGTGATGGCATCGTTCGCGTCTTTGAGCGTGCTCAGCGCCCAGACCAGCCGCCACGCCGGATTCGTCACCATTGGCGCGAAAGCGGAATGGAGATCGAGGGCCGGTCCCTGGCAGCGCAGCCCAAAGTAGGCGATGCCCTTGCCGCCCAGTCCAAACGTGGGACGGCCTACCTCGTCATAACCACCGCCTTCCCACAACACGCCGTCGGCCTTGAGCATCCCAGCATTGGCCTTGACCCAATCGGTGAGGTTGGCGCTGCTGGTCTCTTCCTCACCTTCGACCACCCACTTGATCCGCACCGGCAGCGCGCCCTGGGTTTGCTGCCACACTTCGACCGCCTGCATCCGTGAGAGCAGTTCGCCCTTGTCATCGGACGTGCCGCGCCCGTAGATCACGCCGTCTTCGATCACCATTTTGAATGGCGGCGTATTCCACCCCTCAAGCGGGTCTTCCGGCTGCACGTCGTAATGGTTGTACACCAACAGGGTGCGGGCGGCATCTTGCGGTCCCAGTTCGGCGTAGACGATGGGTGATCCGGGCGTTTCGTACAGCGTGACGGTCGCGCCAAGCGCCTGGAAACGCTGTGTTACCAGCGCGGCCATTTCACGGATTCCGTGCCCGTTGGCGGAGATGCTGGGCTGTTCGACAAACTGGCGGAACTCGTCCAGAAAACGCTGGCGGTGCTGGTCTACATAATTGTTAAATGTGTCGGTTTGATATGGCAAGGTCTGTTATCCTGTTATCTCGCTATCCCAACTTATAGCCAATTTTGCGCAGCAGGTCCTTACGCCACGCGATACCCGCGTCATCTTCGACGCCCTTGCTGGAAAAACCGTCGATCACGCCCAGGATGCCGCGCCCTTGCTCGGTTTCCGCGATGATGACCTGCGTCGGGTTGGCGGTCGCGCAGAAAATACGCACCACTTCCGGCACGCCCTGCACGGCCTTGAGCACGTTGACCGGGTAAAAGCCTTCGGCCAGGAACAGAATAAAGCAGTGGCCCGCCGAAAGCGCCTGCGCGTTCTGGATGGCTAGCTGCTGCATGGCCTCATCCGTGCCGGTAAACCGGATCAGGCACGCGCCGGACGCTTCGCAGAACGCCAGTCCGAATTTGATACCGGGCACGGCTGTCACCAGGGTTTCGTGGATGTCCTCGACGGTCTTGATAAAGTGACTCTGACCCAAAATAAAATTGATGGGTTCCGGTTTTTCGATGGTAACAGTGCTAAGGTCCATCATTTTGTTTCTCCTTAAACAGAACAAGCCCGCATAACCGGACGGGCTTGTACGATACCATGCTGGCGGGACGATCAGGCGTCGCCGGACTCGGCCTCATCCGGCACGGGTTCCGCTGCGGCTGCGGCAGATGCCGGGGAATCCGGCTCTGCGGCGATTTCTTCCTCATCGTCCCAACTGACGATCACGATGCACAGGCCCGCGACCGCCACCGTCGCCAGGATCAAGGCGATCCAGTTGCCGGTGGTCAGGCCCACGTCGCGCGCTTCATAGGCCAGCAGCGCGACACAGCCCACCGACAGCACGATCCAGGCCGTGACACGCGGCCATTTTTCGACCAGTTGAATCACCGGGCCGATGCCCGGCTGTTGTTTCAATTGTTCCACAATCGGCCTCGTTCAGTTCACTTGGCAGTGAGTTCAATCCGTGAATTGCCTGGGCGCACGCGAACCGAAGGTTCGACAGCAGCGCCCCTACGGAAGCAATTCATGGATACGCACTAAAGCGGCTTGAGCACCCGTTCGGCGCGCAGTTTCTTGGCGTAAATACTGGCCCCTTCCGGGCACGCATCGCGGGCGGTTTCGCGCCACGCCGGGACGCTGATCTCGTCGATGGCGGTGTGCTCGTAGCCCTGCCGAAGGAATGCCTGCACGGTTTCCTGGGGTTCGTCCGGCGGAAGGAAGATGTAGCCCACTTCGCTCTGCAAATCACGCGATGCCTGTTCCATCGCCTCGATCATGGCGGTGGCGACCGGGATCGTGGGCGCTTCGGGAATTACCACGAACTCGTCCACCTGCGTAATCAGGTTTTCGACCAGGAATCCCACCAGGCCAACTGGCGTATCGTCCACCATTGCCAGCATGTACGATTTCTCGCCAAAGGCTACCAGCACGTCACTCTGATCGAATTCCCTGCCGGTGCGCCGTTGGAGCAGCGCCGCGATCTGGTCCGCGTTTTTGGGCTTGCCCCGCAGGATGTTCACCGTCGAAACGGCCATTTTTTCCTGGCCGGAGGTCGTGGTGGTGGCCGGTGTCGGCTGGACCCGGATTTGCTGCACCTCGTCTTCTTCGACGGCCTGCACCGGAGGTTTGCCCTTGAGCCTGGCCCAGGCGGCCTGGACCTGCACCCAGGTTTGTTCCGGCGTGCCATTGTTATTCAGCACCACGTCGGCATGGGCCAGCTTGTCCGCCTGCGGATTCTGCACGCGGATACGCTTGAGCGCTTCCAACTCGGTCAGCCCGCGCTTGGACATCAGGCGCGCTTTTTGCTGTTCCTCGTCACAATCTACCACCCAGATCACGTCCATCTTGTCAGCCAACTGGCCTTCAAGCAGCTTAATCGCCTCAACGACGACCACTTCCTGTTGGGCAGATTGGATCAGGGAATCAATCGCCCGCCCTACGATGGGATGGGTGATCGCTTCCAACCGGGCGAGGGCCTCAGGGTGAGCAAACGCCACCGCGCCTAACTTGGACCGGTCGATGCGCTTATCCTTGTCCAGAATCCACTGGCCGAAGGTGAGGATCGTCGGTTTATAGGCTGGCGCGCCCGGTGCCATCGCCTGGTGTGCCAATCCATCGGCGTCCACCGTATAGGCTTTGAGATGTTCCAACATGCGGCGCACAAGGCTTTTGCCGGTTGCAATATTCCCTGTGAGGCCGATTACGGTCTTGCCTTCCCAACGACTCACGGGACTCCCTCCAAACTTGACAGATATTTTCGCCTGCGTTCATTGTAACTTGCGTCTGATTTTCGGTCAAACGCGCTATAATCCCAGTTAGCCTGGAATCTTTTCACCGCAAAGTACGCAGCGCGCCCAGGAAAAAGATACGGTTTAAGAGAAAGCAACGTCCTTTTTTTATTTTTTTCTACCCTGTGTGCTCTGTGCGCGCTGCGGCAAATCGTTTTTTTCCTCACATGGCGAGCGTCAGCAGCAACAGCGCGTCATGGTCGCCCAATGGCGCGCCCTGCACCATTCGAACGCGGGTATGCACGATGCGCAGACCGGCATCCAGCGCCGCGCGCAGCAGGCCAATCTGCCGGGCGTTCACCGGCAGGACCAATCCAGCCTTGTGTAAATCCTCGCCATAGGCTTGTATCTCGCTCAAGTAGCGCGGCCAGCGGGCCGCCGCTGTTGGCAGGCAGCCCGCCGCCTCAATGGTGAGATAGCCCTGAGCGGTATCCATGCGCCGGGGTCCGCTGCGCAGCACGGCAAACGCGACCGGCCTATCGCGCTCCCACCAGATCAATGTTTCCCCGGCTTCCTCCGCGATCAGCCAGCGGGCGGCGGGAGACGGGTCCAGACCGGGCATGAGGCAGGATGCGATCTCGCGCAGCGCGGATTGTTCAGGTTCAAGCGCGTTATCCCACCGGGTAAACGTGGTGATGGCAGCGGGCGGCGGTGCGCCCTGGCATAACAGGGTCATGCCGCGCGGGTCCAGACCAAGCCGGGTATACAGCGCCAGGTTTTTGCCACTCTCCGGCATAGTTTCCAATGCCAGCGTGACGCATCCCGCCTGCCGCAGCATCGTCAGCCCACCATCGATCACAGCACGACCTAAGCCCAATCCCTGGGATCGCGGCGCGATTCCCAATGTGCCCAGCCAGCCCAATGCTCCCCAGACGTGGGTAAAACAGTAACCAACCACGCGATTCCGCCATTCGATCACCACACCGGGATACGGACGCTCGATAGCGGCGCGCAGATTCTCGGTCGTTCGCGGGTACATGGGCTGCAAAAGCTGGTGCTGCTGGCGGCGGTAGGTTTCAAAAGCCTGCCGATCGATCTGGTTCACCATGTCCAGATCAGCAAGCGTGATGGGCCGGATCGTGTGTGGCAGGCGGTCGTCGGACACCGGGTAATTTTCCCCTTCTGATCAGTAGGACCGATTCATTCTTCCGGCCATCCGCGCACGCAGCCACTGACAGCGCTCCTCACGTACCTCGGCCAGATTCGCGGGCGGATCGGCTACGCCGGTCACTTCCAGCGCGAACGACGCCGCCACCGCGCCATACACTGCTGCCGTGACCAGATCGCCGGTTTCCAGCCAGCCGACCAGGAACGCGCCACAATAAGTATTGCCCGCGCCGGTTTGGTCCACGATCTCCGGGACCGGCACGGCAGGCACCGCGATAATCCGGCGACCTGTCCGGCGATTCGCCTGACACGCCACCAGTGACCCGGCTTCTCCCATGCGCAGCGCCACGATTTGCGCGCCGTCATCCAACATCGCGTTAACCAGCGCAGTTGGATTGTCCAGATTGTACACCTGCCGGGCTTCCAGCAAATTCGGAGATACGATATCCACCTGTTGCAGCGCAGCGCGAAATTCGACGGCATTGGCCGGGACCATGTACTGCTGGAAGGGTTCCCACAACAGAGTGGCCGCCGGGTACAGCGCCCGCCATGCCGGTAAACTGCGCGCGCCGCGCAGCAGGTACACACCCCGCGCGCCGCGATAACTGTCAGGCACCTGGTCCGGCTGCGGCGCGTGAATGAACGGCTCCACGTCATCCACGCGGAAAATTTCGGTGCGTTTGCCGTCCCACTCGAACAACTGCCACGCGCGCGCCTGGGATTGGTCCAACTGGATCAAGCCCTGTATGTCAAAATCGCGTTCGAGCCGTGCCAGCGCTTTTGCAGGGAGATCGCGGCCCGCGCACGCCATGATGCCGGGGCATTGGTCCCAGATCAGCATCCCGGCGGCGGCGTGCGAAATGCCACCACCGAGCACGCCCATGCTCGTCTGTCCGTCAGGATACACGATATCGTCAATAATGATGCTGCCCACACCCACATAGGCAGGTTGATAAGCGGGTTGAAATGTGCCAGACATAGAGTATTCCCCGGTTTCCTAGCTGCGTAGATCATTTTGAATGTGGCTGTCCCGGATGCGGCTCGCGCCGTCGGCCCAATCCACCGTCCGCCCGCCGCCAAAATCGCGGAAATAGGTCGCGCCGGTGGCCTGGGCGCGTTCGGCGGATAACAGCTCACCGGGAATACTGTATACCAACGGCGCAAAACATTCACGCACCGTTCCCTTGACCGGCAGCACACGCTGGACATACTGGCTGATGGCCTGTTCGCCATCCGGCAGAATGCCCACCGTCCGCCGCCCGATGGACAACGCGGCGCGGGCCATTTCCGCCATGCGGTCGGCGTCGTAATCGGCGGCGCTGATCAGGACCGTCGGCGTATCGGCCAACGCTGCGAAGTATTGCAGGTGCGTCCATTCCTCGGTGTCCTGCGCCAGCGAGGGATCGCCGCTGGCTTCGAGCATTTTGGCGGCGCTGAACATCGCCACCCCGTACAGCGGCCCCGCGCCGACGAACACGAATTCGGTGATATCACTCCAGGACTGCATCAGGTCGTGCGCGATAGGTTCGCAGGCGGCGATAGTGGCTTCAATCACGTCCGCCAGTCCGACCAGTTCGGCGCGGCGGGCGTTCGCGTCGGCGGTGGTCAGGTGGCCGCGCACCTCCCCGATCCGGATCGCGGCGCTGTACAGCGCCATCTGGGACGCGAGGTACGAGCGCACGCCGGGAACCACCATCCCGGCCAGTTCGTCCGGCAGCGGCGGAACCGTCGTTTGGAAAACCTTTTCGGCGGACTGGGCCAGCGGCGCGCCCGGCGTGCCGGTCAGCGCGATTCCCACCGCGCCCGCCTGTCGCGCCAGTCGGAGCGCCTCAATCGTGCGGCTGACCACGCCCGATACCGATACAGTGATCACCAGATTGGTTTTGGGTCCGGTGGGCGGCAGGTGTCCGGCCAGATAGCGGCTAAAGGTCAGCGCGCTGACCGCCTGGGTCGGGACACCGGCCAGTTGGTGAAAGGCCAGTTCCGCGCCGACCGGGGCGTGGTAGCTGTCGCCGCAGCCGACGAGATAAATCCGTTTGGCGGACAGGCAAGTGTCAAAATCGAACGTGGTCCGCGCCGATTCGTCAAACGGTTTGGCGATCTCACGTACCAACTGGGGCAGTGTGTCAATTTGCTGGTGCAGAGGGGAACGATTGGACATAAACATTTTCCTCGCAGAAACACAAAAACCTGCGTATGATTGTACCCGGTTTGGGCCTAACCCGTGAGGAGCTAATTCTTAATGGCAGATATACAATCTTTTACGACAATTCTGGTCACGAATGACGGCATGGGCAAGTCCGATCCTGACCTTCAGCACACCCTGGCCGCCAAGTATTTCCAACTGCTGGTAGAAGATGGCAAGCGTCCCGGCGCGATTTGCTTTTACGCGGACGGGGTGAAACTGGTCTGTGAGGGATCGCCCACGCTGGACGCGCTGCGCGCCTTGCAGGATCAGGGCGTGCCGCTAATTGTGTGCAATACCTGTTTGAATTTCCTGGGATTGGTCGATCAACGGCAGGTCGGCATGGTGGGCGGCATGACAGACATCATCGAGGCGCAGTGGAAAGCCGACAAGGTGATCACGATCTAGCCAGCTTTCGCAGGCCCGCGCGGGCTTCGTCCAGGCGGCGCGCATAGTCCGCCGGATCGGGCAGTGCGGCGGGGATGCCCACCTGCTCGATCAGGTACGAGGCAGTGGCGCTGGCGTGGCACGCTGCCGTTTCGATCCCGTCTTCCAGCCGCGCCACAAATGCCCCACAGAACGCATTACCCGCGCCCACCACGTCCACTACATCCGTTTGGACGGCGGGTACATGAACGCCGCGCCCGGTTGTTAAATCCCACACGTCCGCGCCGTCCGCGCCGCGCCGTAACGCCAGCACCCGGCAGCCCAGGTCCCGGCAGCGAGCCAACAGTGTGTTGGTGTCATCCGTACCCATGATGCCTACCGCCTCGTGCCAGTTGGGAGAAAACACCTCGCACGCCGCGAACAGGGCGCGAAGCTCGGCATCCGGCAGCGGGCGATCCGAGGGTTTGAAGGGTTCCAGGCTGACGCGGTAGCCCCGGTCCAGCAGATCACGCGCAAAGGCCAACGAACGATCCTCGCCGGGATGAATGCCCCAATGGAATGTACGCGCCGCCCGGTAGGTGTCCGGCAGGATGTCCCAGGTGCGCGCCAACTGCACGCCGAGTGTCTGGACCGGGACGCGCCATTCCTGCGTGCGCCGTCCATCCAATTCCACCAACTGCCAGGCGCGTGGCGTAGGATGTCCGGTGATACGCACGCCGTCCAGGTTGATACCGGCGGCGCGCATGGGGGCCAGGATCGTATCGTCCAGGTCCGCGCCAATTCCGGCCACCAACCCGACCGCCGCGCCGGTCCCGGCTGCCGCCGCCATGCCCCACGCCGTTTGAGGTCCGCCGCCGCCCAGTACGCCCAGGTGCGTCGTACCATCCGGGCACACGATATCGTCTACGATGATGCCAAACGCAATGTGTTGAATCATACGGTTCCTACGGTAGGTTATGCGTGGGGAGTGATGAGTTTTGAGACAGTAGGAAGGCACCCGTGTGTGCCTCCGCAATGCCTGACGGTTGTCACCAGCGGCGGGACACCTGGGTCCCGCCCTACAGCCCTACGCCCAACTCATCACTCAAAACCCCTCACTGTGTTAGAACCCCACCAATTGACTCAGGTCGGCGCGACCGCGTGCCAGTCCCGCGACCGCTTGCAACAAACCGAGCCGGTTGGCGCGGACCGCCGGATCACCGGCATTGACCAACACGTCCTCGAAGAAGCGCTCAATCACGGGTACTACCGGCTCAAACGCGGATAGGAAAGCGCTGACGCTGCTGTCTGTGCCCAGTTGTCCGGCGGCGGCGGTATAGGCGGTATGTAGTTGAATTTCGGACTCGTCCACGAAACGGGCCGGATCAACCATGTAAGTTTCGGCTTCGGCGCGGGTAATGCGCACGCAGCGCGCGTAATTGTCCAGGATCAGCGGCCAATCTTCGCGCTCGACCCAGGCAGCGAGTTCCTGCACGCCTTGCAGCACGCGGGCCGGGTTATGGCCCTGTTCGGCCAGCACCGCCGCGATCACGTCATGCGCCCAGCCCTGATCGTGCAGCAGCACGTCCAACCGCCCGGCGATGAAATTCACAATCTCGCCCTGGACCGCTTTATCGACCGGGATGGGCTGCGCCGCTGCC
>JAFGTJ010000335.1 GCA_016934195.1 Anaerolineae bacterium
ATCGCGCGCATGGCGGGATCGTCGTAGCCGTGCATGGCGATTGATAGGTAGTATTCCGAGTCCCAGGATACATGCTGGTTCAGGAACGGTTCGAGCAGGTACGGCCTGCCGTCCTGACTGTTGGGGTAGGTTTCGTCGGCGGTCCACGAAGTCGCGCGATCGGGGTAGGCGGGTTCAAAGCGGGCCAGCACGTAAAACTGGTAGCCGACCATGATCAGCGCCCACGCCAGCCAGATTAAGAATATGGTGCGGCGTGTCCTGAAAAATCCCATTGGTTGAGTCCTTCAAGCAGAATAATGCCCACTATTGGGCGTTATTCTACCCGAATTGTGCGGTTGTCAGCAGCATCCAGTGCGGCGAGATTCTTTTCCGCATACGGCGATTGTTCCATCGCCGCGCGGAAGGCTTCGACCGGGTACGCGCCGGTTGCCCGCAGGATCGCGGCCAGGGCGATCAGCGCCCAATAGGATTTTTGTTGCCCGGTCGCGCCGAGGTCCAGCGGAACCAGACGCGCCGCCGTTTCGACCGGGTGCTGATCGAGCAGGTCGGCGGTGATGTACACCGTCGCGCCGGGACGCAGGCGGGCGATCCGCGCGCGTTCCTTCGCTAACCCTTCGGGAAACAATACGACCATCACGTCGGGATCGCTGATTCCCAGGTGCAGCACCGGGTCGGGACTCAGGATCACGTCCGCGACGGAATGGCCGGTTTTGACCGTGACCGGGTAATCGTTGTGCTGCGTGGCCCACAGCCCGGACAGGATCGCGCCCTGGCACAGCAGCACCGCCGCCGACCCGATCCGCTGGCCCGCCGCGCCTGCGATCACCCAACTCTGGCGGGTGGCGAGATCGCTGCTATAGGCCGGATCGATGGGGTGGGGCGCGAGTGTCGGTTGGCCGACCTGATCCGCACTGGCGGCGCGATAGGCGCGGCTGTATTCGGGACGGTCGGTGCGTTCGCGGATCACGCCGGTCGGGAAGCCCAGTTGATCCAGCGTGTCCTCAATCGACTGCTTTTTGAACTGGTTGGTCGGCGCGAAATAGGCCGTACACAGTTCCCAGATATCGACCAGCGCGAAACCGTCAAACCGGATGGCGTCCGCGATCAGGTCCGGCAGGGATTTATCAAATACCGTCGTGCGCGCCGCGAATCCCGCCCCGTTGACGGCAACCGTCCCGCAAATGTCGAGCGGCTGTTCCAGGTTGCCGCGCCGCGTCGTGACCGTGATCGCGTCGGGCGGCGTGGTGACGGAATGCTCGCCGCCGGTCATGCCGAAATTCAGGTTATTGAAGACCAGCACCGTCACGCCGATGTTGCGGCGGGCGGCGTTGATCAGGTGATGGCCGCCGATGCCGCAGCCGCCATCCCCGATCAGGGTGATGACGTGCAGGTCGGGATTGGCGAGCTTGATCCCGCTGGCGTAGGTCACGGAGCGCCCGTGCAGCCCGTGAAAGGCGTTGGTATCGAAAAATTTGTCGGAGAGGCCCTGGCAGCCAATGTCGGTCACGATCACGAGATCGTGCGGATCAATCTGCAACCGGACCAGCGCGGTATCGAGCGCCTTCAGGATTCCGGTGTGACCGCAGCCGGGGCAGAACGGAAAGGGCAGGGTGCTTTCGTTGATATAGGTTTCGATCATGCCAGGGCCTCGATGATTTCGTCAGGGGTGATCAGTTCGCCGTCCACGCGATGCACGCCGGTCACGGTAATTTTCTCGGTTTGTTCGCCGATCACCCGCTCGATCTCGCGGCGGTACTGGCCGAGATTGAGTTCGGGCACGATCACGCGGCGAATACCCGTCAGCGCGGCGCGAATGGCGGTTTCCGGCACGGGCCACAAGGTATATACCGTCAGCATCGACACGCGAGTCCCGGTGGCGCGGACCTGCCGGACCGCTTCCCGCGCGGAGCGGGCGGTGAGTCCGTAGCTGATCACGAGCGTCTCCGCGCCGTCTTGTAGATCGGATTCGACCAGTGCGATCTCGTCGGCGTGGGCGTCGATCTTGGCGGCGAGGTGAGCATTCAGCGCACCTACGTCGCGCGGATTCTTGGAGAGGTAGCCGCGCTCGTCGTGCGACGATCCGGTGAATCGTACCATGTGCGGCCCGCCGAGGTGGGCCATTGGCGGCACGCTGTCGGCGGGATGGTAGCGGTACGGCGTAAACGTGCCGTTGTCCGCCGGGGCTAATGTCCGTTCGCGGACCGGAAAATTTTCGTAAGCGTTGAGCGGCACGGTCACGCTGGATGCGACCGTTTCCTTGTCCGTTGCCAGGAAAACCGGGGTCCGGTAGCGTTCGGCCAGATCGAAGGCGCGGCGTGTCAGGTTGTAGCAGTCGGGCACGTTGGTCGGAGCCAGCACGATCACCGGGTAGCCGCCGCCGGTTCCCCAGCGCAAAAACTGCGTATCGCCCTGGGCGACGGTGGTCGCGCCGCCGGTTGAGGGTCCCAAACGCTGCACGTCCACGATCACGAGCGGTACTTCACCGATGATCGCCAGCCCAATCGTTTCGCTGTAGAGGCTGATACCGGGGCCGCTGGTGGCGGTCATAGCGCGCGCGCCGGTCATGGCCGCGCCGACGCAGAAACCGATGGACGCGATCTCGTCCTCACCCTGGATCGCCACGCCGCCGACTTTGGGCAGTTCCTCGACCATGTGCAGCAGGATCGGAGTCGCCGGGGTGATCGGGTATCCGGCGAAAAAGGTACAGCCGGAGTCCAGCGCGGCCCGCGCGATGGCTTCGGCTCCGTTGGTGAATTCTTTCATCAATAAATAAGCCTTTCTGCGTTCGAGTAGTGTATCGACTGTATAGGAATCTTTGCCGTTTGTATATGGGCTTTCATCATGCGTGGCTGCTGATATTTGTCCTGATGGGGCAATCCTTCAAATTCGCGCATGTGGTCAGAGCTGGATTCGTTCTGAGAGATTACGGGTAAGGGCTTGTATGGTGAAGATGTGATAAACTGCCAGTTGGAAGGAAGGAACGCATTTCGGAGAAAATGATATGGTTATTCCGCCTGATGATCCACCGGATGCCGGTTTTGTGGCGGGTGGTCCAGTTGCTCCCGGATCGGACTTATATGTTGAACGTGACATTGACTTAGAGCTGCCGCGTTTGATCCGTCAGGGGCGCTATGTGGCGATTTCTGGACCGCGTGGTAGTGGCAAGACCAGTTTGTTGTTTCACCTGATGCATCAAACGAGACGGGATTCAAACTATAAATACGTTTATATCAATCTGGAAGTCGCCCCTCAGGATGATTCAGCAGCATGGTATGCCTATGTAACACGGCAAATCGCTCGACAAGCAGATATTCCGGTCCCGACGAATTTGCCAGAAAATGCATTGGCATGGCAAGAAATGATCATCGAGATGTTGGAAACTGACCTGCGCGATCAGGTTTTGTGCTTGCTGCTTGATGAACCGAATGCAGTTTCGTCTGTTGTGAGCAATTCGTTTTTTGCTGTGATTCGTGAGATGTTTGGACTCCGGTGGATGCAGCGGGTTTTAAACCGTTTTGTGTGTGTATTGTGCGGAACATTTTCGCAGGAGGATTTGATCCGCGATCCCACCGTTTCGCCGTTTCGTATCGCTGAACCGCTTTATCTTGAACCCGCTTCACTGGTCGACATTAGCACGTTCATTCGCCGTTTTGAACAACATGGTATGCGTGTCGAAGATGCTTCAGCCAGACATTTGATGTCGTGGACCAATGGAAATCTTTACCTGACACAACGTATTTGCGCGTTGGTGCTGGAGCAAAATCGGGACGCCGAGCGTGTTTCGCCCATCCTTATTGATCGGGCCGTTGACCGGCTGCTGGAATCAAGTGATGTGGGGCTGGTGTGGCCTTTTCGCCAAATTCAGAATGAACCTCAAGTGTTTGCTCTGCTTAAACGGATTATGCTTGAACCAGTACCGCCACGATTTACGAGATTATCTCAACCTGTTTTACGGGCGTGGTTGGCGGGTTTGGTGCTCCCTGATGAACAAGGCTACTGTATCATTGCGAATCTGATCTATGTTCGTGCCATCCAACTGTGTTATCCTGAGATGTTCTCAATTCAAAATGCCGAACTGGATTCGGAAGCGCTGGATGGCGGGGATGTACGGCGTTTTTTTCTCAGCTATCGCCGTGATGATGCGGGCGGAATCGCGGGGCGGATTTATGATCGACTGCGGGATCGATTTGGAGCGGAGAACGTTTTTTTGGATACAGCGACAATTCGGTTAGGTGACCGTTTTGTGGAGTCGATTGGGCGAGCAATCGAGCAGTGCGACGTGTTATTAGCCATTATTGGCCCTAAGTGGGCATCTATCACCACTGTCGATGGTCAGCGTCGTTTAGATGATCCCAATGATTACGTTCGGTTAGAAATTAAAGTGGCGATCCAGGCGGAGAAACGTGTAGTCCCTACGCTTGTTGAGGGGGCGAAGATGCCAACGGCGAACGAACTGCCATTTGATTTGCGCCCATTGGTTGAACGGCAGGCGATTACTATTCGAAATGAAAGTTTTGATCAGGACATACAACAGCTCATTGACGCTCTGATCGCGCGAGAGGATGACGCCGATTAGGGACGTCGTGTTTGTGGAATCAAGCATGTTAGGCCGCGCGGGTGTGGTTTTCCCCGCGCGGAATCTGTTATAGACTCCATAGCACACTCGCACAACACAAGGAGGCAGTTTGTATCATGCAGAGAAAAAATGCTCGATATCTGTGGATCGCCGTGATCGTGCTGGCGGTAGGCGCGCTGGCGGTGATCGCGCCGGTCCTGGCGGCTCCATCAGCGGCGCAGGCCCAGACCACCGCCCAGTGGACGGTGATGGTGTACGTCGCGGCGGACAATAACCTGGAAGCGGCGGGATTGTTCGATCTGGACGAAATGGAACTGGTCGGCTCAACCGAGGACGTGAATATCGTGGTGCAGATCGACCGCTCGGCTGACTATGTGGACTGGGACGGTGACTGGACCGAAGGGCGGCGCTACTACGTCCAACAGCACGCCGATCTGCAAGAAATTGTGTCGCCGGTCGTGCAAAACCTGGGCGAGATCAACAGCGGGTCGCCGGAAGCGGTAGCCGACTTCGCCATCTGGGGCATCACCAACTACCCGGCGGAAAAATACATGCTGGTGCTGTGGGATCACGGCGGCGGCTGGATCAGCCATGCCAGCGACGACGATACCGGCGATGACCTCACGCTGCCGGAACTGACCGGTGCAATTGCCCGCGTGCTGGCGGATACCGGCATCGGGAAATTTGAACTGATGGGCTTCGATATGTGCCTGATGGGGCAGTTGGAAGTCTTCCAGATGCTCGCGCCCTACGCCCACTACGGCATTGCCTCAGAGGAAATTGAACCGGGCGCGGGCTGGTTCTACGTTTTTCTGGATGAGCTGGTCAAAAATCCGGCCATAAACGGCGGTGAACTGGGCCAGCATGTCGTGGATTATTTTGCTTATTTCTTTGAAGAAGTGTGGGAACGCGAGGAAATGTACAGCCTGACGGTGGTTGATCTCAGCCAGGCCCCGGCTATGACCGCCGCGTTAGAGCAGCTTACCACCGTGATTCGCGCCAATCCCGACGCCGCGCTGAGTCCGGTGGCCGATGCGCGCAATAACACCATTGGCTACGGCGGCTTTGACGATCCGCAGTATTTCGATGTGTGGTCGTCGATTGACCTGTACCGGTTTGCCGAACTGCTGACCGTCACGTCCGATTCGCCGGAGCTACAGGCGGCGGCGCGCGGCGTGATGCAGGCGGTTGATGCGATGGTGATCCACGAACGGCACGCCGAGGCGCTGGACGGTTCGCACGGTATCTCGATTTACTTCCCGCGCACGCCCAAAGCCTACAAGATTGGGGCGTTCAACGAACGGTACCCGGCGGAGATGCCGTCCGCGATGCAGACCTGGATCGATTTCCTGGGGTTGTATCACGGCACGGCTACCACGACTGTGACCAGCGCCCCGACGGTGAACGTGATCGGCGTGTACCCGGAAACGGCCAGCATCTATGATCCGGCGGTGGTGACGATGGAAGTCGCCGGGCGCGACATTTTGCAGGTGAATTACGCGGTGGCGTACATCACCGGGGAAGATGAGCGCGTGGTGCTGGACTTCGATTACCTCGTTTCGCGGACCACTACGTCCGGTGGCGCGGAGATCGTCAATTGGTCGGACGGCGTGACGGCGCGTACTTTCACCTGGGAAGCCGAGGTCCCGGTGCTGTCGGATGGGACGAATACCACCTACGCGCTGCTGCTGCCCAACCGCAACGATCCGACTATCGCGGTGGTG
>JAFGTJ010000336.1 GCA_016934195.1 Anaerolineae bacterium
ATGAGTGTACGTTGTTTCGCCTGTATGACGATCAAGCCATCCTCCGCCCGGTGTTGTACGTGGGTCAGCATACCGAGCAAATAATGGCGCTAGAACTGCGGGTTGGACAGGGCGTTACCGGGACTTGCGTAGCTAAAAACCAACCGATACTGGCAAACTTTGCGCTGCGCGATCCACGCGCCATGCAGGTAAATGGCACACCGGAAGAAGCAAACGAGCATATCATGGCCGCTCCACTCGTTTTCCATGAACAGGTGATTGGCGCGATGCTGGTGAGCCGGTATACCGGGCAGCCGTTTACCGAAAACGAATTGAGCTTGTTTGTAGGTTTTGCGCAACAAGCGACTATTGCGTTTAAAAACGCCCAATTGTTTCAGAAATTGGAACTTTACACCAGCGACTTGGAACGGTTGGTGGCCGAACGAACCGCTGAATTGCTGCAATCCAAAGAACGGGTTGAGACGATTTTGCGCAACAGCCCTGAAGCCATTCTGCTGCTGGGCATAAATGGCGCGGTCGAAACCGTTAACCCGGCCTTTAGCAAGATGTTTGGCTACAGCAGCCCGGAAATCACAGAACAGTCTCCGGTTGAATTGATTGCGCCGGATTATGCAGAGGCATTTAGTGATGCGCTCCATACGGTGTTAACCGGCGGGCAGACCGGGCGAGTCAGGGTACTGGTGCAACGAAAAGATGGTATGCGGTTTGATGCTGATGCCGCGCTTGCGCCGGTCGTCGAAGACGGCGCAGTAACCGGATTAGTCTGCGGCATTCATGACATCAGCGCGTTCAAAGAAGTGGAGCGCCTTAAGGATGAGTTCGTCTCCAATGTCACGCACGAACTGCGCACGCCCATCACCAGCATTCGACTATACCACGATCTACTTGTCAGAAATCCGGTCAAAAGTGATGTGTATATGGACCGGTTAGCGCGAGAAACAAGCCGACTGGAACGCATTATCGACGATTTATTGTACCTCTCGCGGTTGGACCAGGGGCGGGTTGTATTCAAACCCCAATTAATGGACCTGAATCGTCTGGCGCGTCAATATGTGACCGACCGCACACCGCTGGCCGACAGCCGGTCACTGACCCTGATATTGGTAGAAGCGTCAGATGTGCTCCCCATCCAGGCCGATGAGGGGTTGATTGGACAGGCGCTCAGTATTCTGTTGACCAATGCGTTGAATTACACGCCCCCCGGCGGCAGCGTGACGGTCTATACGCTCACCCGCGAGGTGGAGGGACAGCAGTGGGCCGGTATCCGCGTGAGCGATACCGGGCCGGGCATTCCACCGGACGAACAGCCGCGCCTGTTCAAACGGTTCTTTCGCGGGCAGGCAGGCCGGGAGTCGAACACACCGGGCACCGGGCTGGGGCTGGCGCTTCTGCACGACATCGTGCAGCGTCATCACGGGCAGGTCGAGGTGTTCAGCGACGGTATCCCCGGCCAGGGCACAACGTTCACGATCTGGCTGCCAGTCAGTCCGCCACCATCGCTGCCCGAAGCGCCTCCTCCAGCGTAAAGGTATCGCTGTACAACGCTTTGCCGATCACCACGCCCGCGATGGTGTTGGTTTCACACAGCCGCCGGATATCGTCCAGCGACGCCACGCCGCCCGACGCGATGACCGACAACCCGGTTTTTTGGGCGAGCGCGGCGGTGGCTTCCACATTAACGCCTGAAAGGTCCCCATCGCGGCTGACATCGGTATACAGCGCGTGACGCACCCCCATACTGGCGAACCGTTGGCCCAGTTCCGCCGGAGTCCATGCGCTGGTTTGCTGCCAGCCGTGTGTGGCAACCTGGTTATTTTTGGCATCCAACGCGACCGTCACCGCCTCCGCGCCGAAACGCTCTACCGCCTGGGCCGCGAGGTCCGGTTCCTTGACGACCAGCGTGCCGAGCACCACCCGCGCCGCGCCCGCGTCCAGCGCTTGCTGCGCATCGTCCAGCGACCGCAGCCCACCGCCGAACTGTACCGGCAGTCCAACCGCCGCAATTACCCGCAATGATTCGAGCGCGAGTGTCGCTTCACCTAACGCCCCATCCAGGTTAACAACGTGCAACCATGCCGCGCCCGCTGTTTTCCAGCGTTCCGCCGTCGCTGCCGGGTCGTCGCTGTGAACCGTTTCCTGGTTGGGATCGCCATGCACCAATCGCACGACGCGCCCTTTCCGCAGATCAATAGCCGGATATACGATCATGAGGGCATCTCCACAAAATTCTTGAGAATTTGCAGGCCGACGGACTGGCTTTTTTCCGGGTGGGGCTGGATGCCGAAAACGTTGTCGCGCCCCACTACCGAGGCGTAATCGATCCCGTAGTCGGTGGTTGCCAGGATATCGGACGGTTGGGCGGCTTCGACATAATATGAATGGACGAAATAGGCATATGCGCCGCTGGTGATCCCGGCCAGCAGCGGGTTATCCTGCCGGACGTGAAGCTGATTCCAGCCAATATGGGGCACTTTGGGGCCGGTGGCCGGGAAACGTGTCACCCGGCCCGGCAGCAGTCCCAACCCCTTATGATCGCCCATTTCGTCGCTGGACTCGAACAGGTATTGCATTCCCAGGCAAATACCGATTAACGGTATACAAGCTTTTACCGCATCTTTGATCGGCTGTTCAAAACCGGCGGATCGCAGCGCGTCCATACCGGCTCCGAACGCCCCCACACCCGGCAGCACAATCTTGGCCGCGCCGTCAAGCTGGTCAGGCGTCTGGGCGATGGTCACGTTTGCGCCCAGGTGGGTGAAGGAGTTCCACACGCTGCGCAGATTCCCGGCTCCGTAGTCGATCACGGCAATGGTAGTGGTGGTTGTGGTGGTCATCCGGTCAGGGTTCCTTTCGTGCTGGGCACGCCGCCGCGACGTGGTTCGCAAGTAACGGCGGCATTCAGGGCGCGGCCCAATGCCTTAAACAGTGCTTCGGCTTTGTGGTGATCGTCGCGCCCGTACAATACGGCAGCGTGTAGATTCATGCGGGCGTTAAACGCGATGGATTCCAGAACGTGCGCCACCAGCGACGTTGGCATCTGGCCCATCATCGGCGCGGCAAAATCGGCCTGGATCACGGCATAGGGCCGCCCGCTGAGGTCCACCACGACGCGGGCCAGCGCTTCGTCCATCGGCACGTAAGCGGACCCCATGCGCGTGATGCCTTTGCGATCTCCCAGCGCTTCGTCCAGGGCACGCCCCAAACAGATCGCTACATCCTCGATGGTATGGTGCGCGTCGATGTGCAAATCGCCCGCCGCCTGGATGGTCAAATCGATCAGTCCGTGATGGGCGACATGGTGCAGCATGTGATCGAAAAACCCCACGCCGGTATAAATGTCCGCCTCGCCGCGCCCGTCCAGATTCAGCGTGAGCGTGATCCGGGTTTCGTTGGTGTGGCGCGTAATCGTGGCGGTGCGGTCGTTTGTATGGTCGCTCGCGTGATCGCTCATAGCGTGATCCTTTTCAATTCAGCCAGCAGCGCGTCGATCTGTTCCGGCGTCCCGGCGCTGAAACGAACGTGATCGCGCAGGCGCGGCTTGTTGTAGTAACGGATGATGATCCCGTCCGCCGCCAGCCGGTCCCGCAGATCGGCGGCGTCCAGGCCGGTGACTTTGCACAGCACGAAATTGCTGCGGCTGGGATAGGGTTGCAGGAACGAGAATGCGGACAGGGCACGTTCCAACCGCGCACGCTGCGTGATGAGACGCTGCACGTTAGCTTGCAGCGCGGACAGGTCGGCCAGCGACGCGCGGGCGGCGGCGTCCGCGGCCACGTTGACATTATATGGCTGCTTGATTTTCCACAAATGCGCCATCAGGTCGCCGGGAAAAACCCCATAGCCCACGCGAAGCCCGGCCAATCCTGCCCACTTGCTGAAAGTACGCAGCACGATCAGGTTGGGGACTTCCGGCACGCGCGCCGCCATGCTATCCATCCCGCTGAACTCAATGTAGGCTTCGTCCAGCACCACCACCAGCGGCAGGACCAGCAGGCGATCCAGCGTTTCGGGCGGGATCAGGCTGCCATCGGGATTGTTGGGCGAGCAGACAAACAGCAATTTAGCGCCGGACTCCAGCGCAGCGGCGGCGATGGCGTCCACGTCCAGCGAAAAATCGGCACAGCGCTCGACGTTCACCACGCGGGCATGGGCCAGCGGCGCGTCGAAAGCGTACATACTGAAAGTGGGCGGCGTGTTAATGATGGTATCACCCGGCTCGATGAACAGCTGCAAAATCAACTCGATCAGTTCGTCCGCGCCCGCGCCCACCAGAATGTGATCGGCGCTGATACCCACGTACTCGCTCAGCAGGGCGCGCAGCGCGCAGGCTTCGGGATCGGGATAAATATGGGTATATTGCAGCGATGCCAGCGCCGCCAATGCTGCCGGGGAAGGGCCATACGGATTCTCGTTGGCATCCAGCTTGATCAGTTGATCGACCGGGCGACCCAGGCGTTCCGCGAACACTTCCAGCGAGGCAGTGGGCGTATAGGCTTCCATCGCGGCGATATCGGCCCGGATCCGAACGGCTTCTTTGAGACGCTGCATGATTATTCGTCCTTTGGGATGCGCGCTTCAGCGGCGGCGGCGTGCGCGGTGAGCGCTTCGGCCCGCGCCAGGATCGCGGCGGTGCGGCTGAGATCGGCGGCGGCGTCTGCTTCCAGCCCGATCAGGCTGGTGATTTTCACGAAATCCAGCACGTTCAACGGTGACGCAAAACGCGCCGTCCCGCCGGTTGGCATGAC
This sequence comes from Anaerolineae bacterium, assembly GCA_016934195.1. Lineage (GTDB taxonomy): Bacteria > Chloroflexota > Anaerolineae > Aggregatilineales > Aggregatilineaceae > JAFGTJ01. The sequence goes on from JAFGTJ010000336.1 coordinate 4,746, forward strand.
GTGACTCGGTCCGGCCACGTAATCGCCCAACACCTCGAACGACGTTTCGCCCAGGAAGATGCCGCCCGCGTTGCGCACCTGCCCGATCCAGCTCCAGGGCTGTTCGACCAGCAGGCATAGGTGCTCAGCGGCGTAATCGTTGGCAACATCGAACGCTTGCGGCAGGTCTTTCACAATCACCGCGCCACTGCGTTGTTCGAGCGCCTGCGCGATGATGTCCGCCCGGCTGAGGTCTTCCATCCGGTGCGCCACTTCGACCGCTACTTTTTCGGCCAGATCGCGGCTCGGCGTAACCAGGATCGCGGAGGCCAGTACGTCGTGTTCGGCCTGAGCCAGCAGGTCAGCAGCGGCCAGACCGGGATCGGCGTTGGCGTCGGCAATCACCATCGTTTCGGTCGGTCCTGGCAAACCGTCAATGCCTACATCGCCGTAAACCTGCTGCTTGGCGAGCGTCACAAACAGGTTGCCCGGTCCAACAATTTTGGCAACACGCGGCACGCTTTTGGTCCCGTAGGCCATCGCCGCGATTGCCTGCGCGCCGCCAACCCGGATCACGCGGGTGATTCCGCATACTGCCGCCGCCGCCAGGATCACGAGC
>JAFGTJ010000337.1 GCA_016934195.1 Anaerolineae bacterium
CGGAGGGAGAGGGATTCGAACCCCCGGAGACGTTGCCGCCTCAGTGGTTTTCAAGACCACCGCCTTAAACCACTCGGCCATCCCTCCAGGCGATGCTCTCCCAGAAGCGTTTCGTAGTATAGCATGATCGATGGGGCGGGTCAACCGTTTTTCGCAGCCTCACGGTCCCATTACATCGCGGTTTGGTTAGTAAACGGTTTGCTTACCGGACGCAGCCATACTACACTGGGGTCGGGGAGCGAAGCGTTTCGCTGTGAGGAGGCGAAAAAAATGAAACTATTGCTCAAAGGGGCTATCAAGCCTGAAGCTCGTTTTACTAAGTCCGAACGCGAACGATACGGCAGTTACGACAACTACAAGGCGCGCTTTATCGCCGCGTGCGAGGCGCTGGGCGCGGCGATGGCCCGTGAGCACCATACCATTATGGTTGGCGTACCGGATTGGCAGGATTTGAAGCAGGGTACGACAGTTGCCAGTTATGCCATCCTGGGAGCGAGTAAGGCCACCGAAATGGCTGACCCGGATGACACTACGCACGTCATTGTCTTTTATATTCCCCAGGATGACGAACCGGCGGACAATACCCTCGAAGCAGACTCAATCCGGGAACTGGACAATTTGCCCCATATCGACATCGAACCGCGCTACCTGGGGCGAGGCCGGTGGCGGTCGGCCATGATCCCGGATGTGGCCGAGGCCGATGCCGTGATCTTGCTGGCCGGGGGCGAATTAACCGCGTCTATCGGCTATGCGGCGTATTCGCTTGATAAGCCGGTGGTGGCCGTAACCTGGCTGGACGGCGCAGCGGCGGATATCTCCGACCACCTGTTGTTTAATGACCTGACACGGAACCAGGCGCGCCTCAAGATCGGGCATGACGAACTGCGCAGCCTGAAAGCGGAATGGTTCCCGGTCGAAGATGTGTCCACGATCCAGGACGATAAAGCGAGAGAAGCGGCGAAGTCGAAAGCGAACGAGAATCGCCAAAATGCCGAGAATGTGATCTGTATTGCGACCAGGCTGGTGAATGCCGCCAAGTTAGCTGACCGGCGCGCGCTGCGTACTGTCTGGATGACGGTCGCGTACATGATCGCGTGCGTGTTCTTGTGGGTCTGGATTTTTCTGGAGCGCCCGTTGATGTCGCGTGATGCGGCCTTTTTTGCGCTGCTGTTTGTCGCCTCAATTCTGGGGACCGGATTGCGCACGCTGGTATTATTCCAGAAACAAAAAATCATCAACATTACAGCGTTGGCGATGTTGATCGATATCACAATCGCCCTGGTGCTGGCGTTTGGCCTATCCCTCATTTACCTGATTGGGGGCATTTCATTTACCGGCAAGGTCGTGGTATTAACGGCTGAGACGGCGAGTGTGGATGTGGATGCGGAAAACCTCAATACGTTTGCCAGCATCGCCACTACCATGTCGGTCCTGGGACTGGCTGCCGGGTATCTGAAGCCGCTGAGCCAACTGCAAGAATATCTTGAGAAGGTGATCGGAAACAACGACGGGAACAAATAAGCCGGGACCCTGACCGGCGGCGGGTTTTCCAAACACGCGGAATGCACTACACTATTCACAGGCCACTATTACAGGAAGGAGCGCGAATTTATCATGGGAGTGTTGTTTCTGGTCCTGTTCGGCCTGACGCTGTTTGGGCTGTATATCGCGGTGCGCCGCGCGTGGGGATCGACGCTGTACACGGGCAGCATCGGCGCGATCTTGAGTGTACTGTTTGTGGTGCTGTATGCCCTGACGTATGAAAAAACATCCACCCTTCAGGCCATTTTCGCCGGGATCGTGGTGGGGGTGGGATTCGCCGCCGCCGTCGTGATCATCGCTGTGTTTTTCCGTACCAACCAGCCCGCGCCCGATGTCCGCATTGTTTCGCAGGAGGAGGTCCACCGTGAGTAGTAACGATAACATCGCCATCCGATACCAGACCAAGCGCCGCCCGCAGTTCTGGTTCAAGGCCATTTTCAGCCTGGGAATCTGGCTGCTGTGGTGGCGCAATGATTACCTGGCCCTGACGCGCCGGTCGGTGGTGCGGCACGAAGGCGTACTCAACCGCCGGGAACGGGCCATCCCGCTCAACCAGGTGCAGGACATCTCGATCAGTTACGGCGTGATTCGCCGCCTGTTGGGTCACGGCGACATTCGCCTCGAAACGGCGGGCAGCACCGGCACTGAAGTCACCATGAAGAACGTCCACAAGCCGGACGAGTTCCGCGCCCAGGTATTGGAGCAGATCGACAGGTTTTATGATGACGATGCGCGCCGGGATGCGCCGGAAAAACCGAAGGAAGAACCACAAGAACCCAAAGAGGGATAAGTGTTTGTGTGATCGAAACTCCCCCCTCTCCATTTTGAATGGAGAGGGGCCGGGGGGTGAGGCCGTTTGTTACGCACGCACCGCAAATCAGCAACGGGTTGTTCGTGGACCCCACACGGGTGCCTCCCTACAACGTGACGGTCATGAATGGTATTATACGGATTTGAATTGGTTTCTCCATAAGCTTGACCGGTTGCCATCCTTTTTTCAACAAAAGCCAAAGTCCAGGGGCGCAGCAAGCAGCGCCCCTACGCGCACAATTCGCCAACGGTATCGCTCGCGGTGCAGGTGAAGCCTAACCAGAAGTGGGGACCAGCCGGGTTATGATGCCTTCAGCGCCGCCCCTTGCCCACGTAATGCAGCGCCAGCGCGTCTACGCGCGGGCCGTAGGATTCACCGAAGTGGTTGAGATGCACCAGGATATAATACAACTGGTAGAGTGACCGGCGATCCTGGTAGCCCGTCAGCGGATTGATCGCGCGGTAAGCCGCGTAGAACTCCGGCGTAAAACCGCCGAACAACTCCGTCATGGCAAGGTCCATTTCGCAGTGACCGTAATACACCGCCGGATCGATCAGGACCGCCCGCCCGGTTGCATCCACCAGATAGTTGCCGCCCCATAGGTCGCCGTGCAGCAGCGACGGCGTGACGGAATCATCGAGCAGTTTGGGGAGCTTTTCCATTAACCGGGTCAGCAGCGCTTCGCGGCGGGCGGGCAGCCGTCCCAACTCCCGCGCGATCTCGACCTGGGGCCGGATGCGGCAGTC
>JAFGTJ010000338.1 GCA_016934195.1 Anaerolineae bacterium
GACTGGGTGGCCGACATTGTGCGCGAAAACCAGCCGTCACCGGTTGAGTTCAGCGTGGTAAGCTGCCCGGAATTTTTGCGCGAAGGGTCGGCCATTGTCGATTTTCTGAGTCCAGATCGCACGATTTTGGGGTCGGAAGATATGGGGGCGGCGGAACGGGTGGCTCAACTGCATTTACCACTGCGTGCCCCGATCATGGTAACGGATTTACGCACGGCGGAAATGATCAAATACGCCTCGAATGCGTTTCTGGCGACCCGTATCAGCTTCATCAACGAGATCGCCAATATCTGCGAAGAACTTGGCGCGGACGTGAAAGAGGTGGCGCGCGGCATGGGCTATGATAAGCGCATCGGCCACCACTTTCTGGAAGCCGGGATCGGCTATGGCGGCTCGTGTTTTCCGAAGGATGTCAAGGCTTTGGCGCACATGGCCCAGGTACACGGTCGGCATCCCCAACTGCTCCAGGCGGTGATGGATATCAACGATTTCCAGCGCCGCCATGTGCTGCTGAAACTGCACGAAATGCTGGATCACCTCAAGGGGCGCACGATTGCCCTGTTAGGGCTGGCTTTCAAGCAGAATACCGACGATATGCGCGAAGCGCCTTCGCTCACGATTGCCGAGTACTGCCACGATCACGGCGCGGCGGTGCGCGGTTATGATCCGGCGGCAATGGATGTTGCCCAGCGCATGATGCCCTTTATGGAGATGGCGGCGAATCCCTACGAGTTGGTCAAAGGGGCCGACGCGGTGGTCGTGATGACGCCCTGGAACGAATTCAAGAACCTGGATATGACGCGCATTCGGAACGTGATGCAGACGCCCATGATGGTCGATGGGCGCAATATGTACGAGCCGGACGAGATGCGCGCTTTAGGGTTCACATACCGGGGTATTGGGCGCGGTTACAGCGGCAATCCCAACCCGGAAGCGTAAGGTCTTGGGCCTGTTGGCCTGACTTTCAACCGCATAGAGGCCCCGTTAGCAGGGATGTCGCAGTTCGGCATCCCTGCTAAACTATGGGGACGCAGAGTGGCTGTATGGCTGGCTGTATTAGAAAGCACAAGGAGACGCTATGGTGAATCAGGATGGCCGGAATGGTTTGACTACCCGGTATGTCCTTGACAATGGCCTGACCGTGCTGCTCAAAGAAGTGCATGTTGCCCCGGTAATTAGCTGGTGGGTGCTGTACCGGGTTGGCAGTCGCAACGAGTCAACCGGACAGACGGGCATTTCGCACTGGGTCGAGCACATGATGTTCAAGGGTACGGAAAAATTCCCCGCCGGGGTGCTGGACAAGGCCATTGACCGGATTGGCGGCGTGTGGAATGCGCAAACGTCGCACGATTACACAGCCTATTATGAAACCATGCCTGCCGCTGAAATTGATCTGGCGCTTGAAGCCGAGGCGGATCGAATGGTCAATGCGCTGTTTGATCCGGTGGAGGTCGAGGCCGAGCGCACGGTTATCATTTCGGAACGCGAGGGATCGGAGAATTCACCGACGTTCTGGTTAGCCGAGGAAACGCACGCCGCAGCGTTCCGGGTACATCCGTACCACCACCGCATTATTGGCGATATGGCCGATCTGCACACCATCACCCGCGACCAGTTATACGCGCATTACCGGACGTTTTACGTGCCTAACAACGCGATTGTGGTCGCGGTCGGTGATTTTGATTCCGTCGCCATGCTGGACCGGATCACGGAACTGTACGGCCATATTCCAGCCGGACCAGTGCCGCCGCCGGTCACGCGGACCGAACCGCCGCAGCGTGGCGAGCGTACCGTGCGCGTGGAACGGGAAGGCAACGCGCACTACGTTTTTATGGGCTATCGCGCACCGGAGGCCGCCCATCCTGACTGGTTCAAATTGGCGTTGGTGGACAGCGTTTTGGCAGGAGCCAGCGCGCCCGGCGGCGCGGGGCTGGGCAACCGGACATCGCGCCTTTACCGGGCGTTGGTCGAAACTGAACTGGCTCTGAACGTGGGAGGCGGCTTGTATCCTTCCGTCGATCCCCACTTGATGAGCATTATTGTCACCGCGCGCGATGGCCGCACGCCGGATGAAGTTCAGGCTGCGCTGGATGCGGAGATCAACCGGCTGGTCGAGGGTGATATCACCCAGGCGGAACTGGACAAAGCCAGAAAACAGGCCAGGGCGTTGTTTGCCTACGGCACGGAAGGCGTCACCGGGCAAGCGTTATGGCTGGCATTCGCGGAGAATCTGTCCGGTTATGTCTGGTATGAACATTACCTGGATCGCCTGGAATCCGTCACGCTGGACGACGTGTTGGCCGCCGCGCGGCAGTATCTCCGCCCGTCGCAGCGCACGGTAGGCTGGTTCATTCCAACCAATAACGGGCAAGAGGGGGATGAGTGATGCCTTCATCTAACCATGCGTATCCTGGCCCGGACACCATCGCGCGCCGCGAACTGTCAAATGGATTGGTGGTGCTGGTCCGTGAAAGTCATCTTGCGCCGTCGGTTGTGATCACCGGGTCGTTGGAAGCAGGCAGCCTGTTTGATCCGCCGGACCAGGACGGTCTGGCGTCGTTCACGGCTTCGATGGTGATGCGCGGAACCAAAACGCGCGATTTCGCCGCGATTCATGAATTATTGGAGGGCAATGGCGCGAGTTTATCCATTGAGGCGGGCCGTCATTCGGTGGGCTTTGGTGGCAAGAGCCTGGGCGAGGATTTGCCGCTGCTGCTTGATTTGCTGTCTGATGCGCTGCGAAACCCGGTATTTCCGCCGGATCACGTCGAGCGGCTGCGCGGGCAGACGATCACGGCGATTCGAGTCCGCGAACAAAGCACGCGCTACATGGCGGGACGCGCGTTTCGCAAGCTGGCGTATCCCGCGTCTCATCCCTACAGCCGTGATACGACTGGGCAGCTTGAGACGGTATCCGCGATGACGCGCGATCAGTTGGTCGCCTATCACGCGGCGCATTTCGGCCCGAAAGGAATGCGGCTAGTGATTGTGGGCGCGGTTGATACCGAAGCGGTATTCCAACTGGTCGAGGAGAAGTTGGGCGACTGGTCCAACCCACGCCAACCGGACTCACCGGAACTGCCGGAACTCGCGCCGCTGGAAACGGCGTGTACCGAAATGGTCAGTATGCGGGGCAAGAGTCAGGCGGACCTGGTGTTAGGTATCGCGGGACCGTCCCGTTTCGCGGACGATTGGCGCGCGGCAGAACTGGCAAACAGCATTCTTGGTGTGTTTGGCATGTATGGGCGAATCGGGACCATTGTGCGCGAGCAGCAGGGTATGGCGTATTACAGTTACAGCCACCTGGAAGGTGGATTGGGGCCGGGGGCGTGGCGCGTGATTGCCGGGGTGAATCCGGCCAATCTCGACCGGGCCGTAACCGCGATTCGAGACGAGATACGCCGTATCACGAGCGAGTTGGTCAGCGAAGAGGAATTAGCCGACAGCAAGGCCAACTTTATCGGGCGAATGCCGTTGATGTTGGAACGGAATGAAGGCGTGGCCGGGGTAATTCTCACGATGGAGCGTTACGGCCTGGGACTGGATTATTTGCGCCATTATGCCGATTCGGTGCGCGCTGTCACGCCGGATGATGCGCTGGCCGCTGCGCAGCATTATCTCGACCCGGATGTCTACGCCTTAGCCGTAGCTGGACCGGTGTAGGTGGGGCGGTGATGTTCCGAATTGGTGTGGACATGATCGAGGTAGATCGCATTCAACGGGCGATTGAGCGGCACGGTGAGCGTTTTTTCGCCCGGTTCTTTACATCCACCGAGCGGGCGGAGTCTAAAGAGGTCCCGTCCCGGTTGGCGGCGCGCTTTGCAGCCAAAGAAGCGGCGGCGAAGGCGTTGGGAACCGGTATTGGGGAAATATGCTGGGTCGATATTGAGGTTTGCCTGGGCGAGCGCGGTCAGCCGACCCTGGTGCTGCATAACGCGGCGGCGCGCGTGGCTGCTGAGTTGGGACTGACGGGCTGGCAGGTCAGTCTCAGCCATACCCGCGATCACGCGATTGCATTTGTTGTAGCGCTGAGTGATCGCAGCGATGGGTGAACCGGGCCGGACCTGATTTTTCTCACTTGTGATGGTTGCTGTACCCGGTTAGAATCCAAATAGAAATTCAGTAGACCGCAACGGATGATGGGGGTTTGAAAAATGGGGACATCTTGATACCCTTTGTATTTGTCAAAAACGAAAGGAGA